>DASYVA010000041.1 GCA_036000645.1 Candidatus Methylomirabilis sp. | reverse complement strand
TGCCTGGACCCGGAGGGCGGCGTGCACTACCGCACCGTGGGGTTCGTCCCGCCGGACGAGTTTGTCCCGGAGTTCCGGGTGGCCCGGGGCCTCGCGGCGTTCGACCAGGGGCAGTACGCCGCGGCCAAGGAGCAGTTCGCGCGGGTCCTGCGGGAGGCGCCCCACAGCGTGCACGCGCCCCAGGCCCAGTACTGGCACGCCGTGGCCGAGTACAAAGAGAGCGGCAGCCGGGAGGCGCTGGTCGCAGGCTGGAAGACGCTCAGGGAGCGCTACCCGGAGAGTTACTGGGCGAGGAAGCTTCCTTTCTAGTCTAGCAGCAGAGCGACGGAGGGCGCAATGCGGCATCGCGGCTGGCGAGTTGGCCTCGTCCTCTTCCTTGTGGCGATGGGGATCCCGGCGGTCGCCCGGGCGGAACCGTATGTCGCGGCCTACCTGGGGTCCACGTTCCCGCTCGACGCGAAGATTACTGACAACACGGCGCCGCCTCTGAGTGCAAGCGGCGTCACCGTGGATGAGTCCGTCGTGTTCGGGGGGAAGTTCGGTCTCTGGTCGGACGTCACTCGGTCGCTCGGAATCGAGTTGGACATCTCCGGCTACAAGGCAGACATTCCCGCCCAAGTCGCGTCGGGCCTCAGCGTGGTCGCCACGGACATGGACATCACCGCCATCGGGTTCCACCTCCTGGGGCGAATCCCGCTCGGGTTCCCCGAGGGAGACCCGATGCGGCGGGCGTACTTCTACCTGGGGGCAGGTCCGGCGATCCTGGCGGTGGCAGTAGAGCGGCTCGGCGTCAGGGAAGATGTGGCTGACTTTGGCCTGCACGCCCTGGCCGGCTTCAAGCTCTTCCTCTCGCCCAATATCGCGGTCTTTGCCGAGTACAAGTTCACCTATTCCGAGCTCACCCTCGACATCACGGGGGGGACCGAGGACATCGAGCTGAAGATCAACCAGGTTTACGGCGGCATCGCCTATCACTTCTCGTTCTAGGCGAGCTTTCGCTCCCCGCCGATAGCTGCGGGTGCCCGTCGGCAGCGGCCGGGCGCGGGGGCTGCACGCCCCTTGAATCCTCTCCCGCCGTGTGGTACCGTCTGGCCGCTTTCCCGGGCGCTTTGCCCCTCCCCATCCCACCGAGCCCACTTCATGCGCGTCGCCCGCCTCGACAGGAAAACGCCGGGAGGGCCTCTTCGCCCCGCGCAGCCGCGCGAACCGCGAAAGGGGGATCGCCGTGCCCGCGAAGTTTGACCGGAAGACCCTGGAGGGCCTGATCCGGAAAGGGGAGATCGACACGGTCCTGGTGGCGTTCCCCGACCACCAGGGCCGCCTCATGGGGAAGCGGGTGACGGGCCGCTTCTTCCTGGACGAGGTCGGCGGGCATGGCGTGCACGCCTGCGCCTACCTCCTGACCGTGGACGCGGACATGGAACCGCTCCCCGGCTACGCGCTGGCCTCCTGGCAGACCGGCTACCAGGATTTCAAGGCGGTCCCGGACCTCACCACCCTCCGGCGCATCCCCTGGCTGGAGAAGACGGCCCTGGTCCTCTGCGACCTGGAGACGGAGGAGGGGGAGCCGGTGGAGGAGTCCCCGCGCCGGATCCTCAGGCGGCAGATCGACCGGGCGGCCGCCGCTGGCTACCGCCTCATGATGGGCTCCGAGCTGGAGCTGTACGTCTTCAAGGACTCCTTCGAGGCGGCGCGGAAAAAGCGGTACCACGACCTGGAGCCGATCGGCTATTACCTGGAGGATTACCACATCCTCCAGACCACCAAGGAGGAGTTCTTCATCCGGGAGGTGCGGAACGGGATGGAGGGGGCGGGCATCCCGGTGGAGTTCAGCAAGGGGGAGTGGGGCTGCGGGCAGGAGGAGATCAACCTCCGCTACGCCGACGCGCTCGAGATGGCCGACCGCCATGTGCTCTACAAGCATGGGGTCAAGGAGATCGCCGGGCAGCAGGGCGGCTCCATCACCTTCATGGCGAAGTACGATATGCGCCACGCCGGCTCGTCCCTCCACCTGCACAGCAGCCTGTGGGACAAGGCCGGCAAGAAGAGCCTCTTCGCCGAGAAGGGAAAGGAGGCCGGCTCCGACCTCTTCCGCCGCTATCTGGCCGGCCAGATCGCGCTGGCCCGGGAGCTCTCCATCTTCTACGCCCCCTACGTGAACTCCTACAAGCGCTACCAGGCCGGCTCGTTTGCGCCGACCCGTCTGGCCTGGGGCCGGGATAACCGGACCTGCGGGTTCCGGGTGGTGGGGGAGGGGAAGAGCCTCCGGGTGGAGAACCGGATTCCGGGAGCCGACGCCAATCCCTACCTCGCTTTTGCCGCCACCATCGCCGCCGGGCTCGACGGCATCGCCAAGAAGCTCGAGCCTCCGCCCATGTTCCAGGGAAGCGCCTACGACGATGCCACCATCCCGCGCGTTCCCGCGACGCTCCGCGAGGCCATCGCCGAGCTGGAGCGGAGCACGGCGGCCCGGGAGGCCTTCGGCGAGAAGGTGGTGGAACACTACCTCCACACGGCGCGGCTGGAGCTGGAGGCGCAGGACAAGGTCGTGACCTGCTGGGAACTCTGGCGGAATTTCGAGCGCATCTAGCCGGGCGCGGGGGGAAGAGCGGGATGCGACTGCAGGGGAAGGTCGCCTTCATCACCGGGGCCGGGATGGGCCAGGGGCGGGAGGCGGCGGTCCTCTTCGCCCGCGAGGGGGCCCGCGTCATCGTGGCCGATATCAACGAGGCGGCCGCCAAGGAGACGGTGGCGCTCGTGGAACGGGCGCGGGGAGAAGCGCTCGCGGTCCAGGGGGATGTGGGGGTTGAGGCGGATGTCGGGCGGATGATCGGGGAGGGGGTGCGTCGCTTCCGGGCCCTGCATGTCCTCTACAACAACGCCGGCGTCCTCTGGAAGGATCGGGACCGGTCCGTCCTGCAGACCACGGAGGCCAACTGGGACCGGGTGATGGCCATCAACCTCAAGGGGCCCTTCTTCGTCTGCAAGCACGGGATTCCGCACCTCATCGAGAGCGGGGGGGGCTCCATCATCAATGTGGGGTCCGTCTCGGCCCTCTGCGGATTCACCGTCGCGCAGGACGCCTACACCTCGGCCAAGGGGGCCCTCATCTCCCTCACAAAGTCGCTGGCCATCCAGTTCGCCAGGCAGAACATCCGGTGCAACATCATCCACCCCGGCATCATCGAGACCCCCATGCAGGCCCCCTACCTGGCCGATCCGGCCAAGCGGAAGTCGTTCGAGGAGGCCATTCCCCTGGGGCGCATCGCGCAGCCCCGGGAGATCGCCGCTGTGGCCCTCTTCCTGGCCTCGGAGGAGTCCTCCTACATCACGGGGGCCGAGATCATCGCCGACGGCGGCTTCACGGTGCAGTAGGTCGGGCGGTGGCGCCCGGGCTGCCGCCACCGCCGCCCCTCTCGGGCCGGCCGCGCCCGGCATTTTGCTCGCCGCATGACCACGACCCTGAAGGCCCTCATCTTCGACTTCAACGGGACGCTCTGCCTCGACGAGCCGCTCGTCCTCAACCTCTACCAGCGCGTCCTGGCCGAGGAGGGGGTGACCCTGCCGGCCGCCGCGTACGAGGCAGGCTACCTGGGCCTGAGCGATACCGCCGTCCTCGCCAAAGCCCTGGCCGCGGCGGGCCGGCAGGCCGCCGTCGCGAAGGTGGCGGCCATGGTGGCGCGCAAGAGCCGCTACTACCTGGAGGCAGTTGCGGCCCGGCCGCCGCTGGCTCCCGGAGCCGCCGACCTCGTCCGCGCGGTCTCCCGCCAGTACCGGCTGGCGGTGGCCTCGGGGGCCCCACGCAGGGAGATCGAGTGGGTGCTGCGCCAGGCGGGTCTCCGGGATCGCTTCGCGGCGCTGGTGGCGATGGAGGATACGGAGCGGGGGAAGCCCCACCCTGCCCCGTTCCTCCGGGCCCTGGCGGGCATCAACGGAGGGGCCCGCCGCGTGGACCAGGTCCAGGCGGCAGAGTGTCTCGTCCTGGAGGACTCGCTCGAGGGGATCCGGGGCGCGAAGGCGGCGGGGATGCGGGTGATCGGGGTGGCCAGCACGTACGCGGTCGAGCGTCTGGCGGCTGAGGCCGACCGCGCCGTCCCGGCGCTGGCCGACCTGGCGCCGGAGGAGCTGGGGCGGTGGTTCGCAAGCCTGGGGGAGGCCCCGGGTGCTGTCTGACCGGGGGGCCTACCTCCTCCTCATCCTCGTCACGGCCATGTGGGGGTCCTACTTCCCCCTGACCAAGCTGGCCCTCCGCGAGATCCCGCCGCTCACCTTCGTCGCCCTGCGGTTCAGCCTCGCGGCGCCGTTCCTCTGGTTGATCCTCCTCCCGGACCGCCGGGCGGTCCGGCCGGGCCGGGGGGACCTCGTCCCATTCCTCTTCCTGGGCTTCAGCGGGTACGTCCTGGGGACCGCCCTCACCTATGTGGGGGTCCACCTCACCACCGCCATCAACGCCTCCCTCATCCAGGCGGCGGCCCCCGTCATGGTGGCGGTGGTCTCGGCGGTCTTCCTCAAGGAGGCCCTCCGCCCCGTCAATTGGGCCGGCGTCTCCCTCTCGGTCCTGGGGGTCCTGCTGATCGTGAGCGGGGGTGCGCCCGGCCGCCTCCTCCGGGGCTCCTTCCACAGTGGGGACCTCGTCCTCATCGTGTCCCAGGTCGGCTGGGCCGCCTACACGATCTACGGCCGGACGGTCCTCAAGCGCTACTCCCCCGCCGTCGCCACGACCTATGCCTACACCGTGGCCGCCCTCGTCCTGGTGCCCATTAGTCTTCTCGAGGCCCCCCTCGCCCCGCTCCTCGACGCCTCCCTCCTGACCTGGGGCATCATCCTGTTCCAGGCCTTGCTGGGGGGCCTGGCCCACGTCTGGTACTACGCCGGCGTGCGGGCCGTGGGCGCGAGCCGGTCGGTGGTCTTCATGAACTTGAGCCCGCTCGTGGGAGTCCTCCTCGCCACCCTCCTCGTGGGCGAGACACTGCGGGGAGGGCACCTGGTCGGTGGGGCGGTGGTCCTGGCGGGGGTCTTCCTCACTACCCGGCGGTAGCCCGCGCGGACTCCTCCGAGGCGGCGGCTGCCAGGTCGGCCGGGAGGCCGCGAGCCCCCCAGAGGCAGAGGAGCCCGGCCGCCGCGAGGAAAAAGGCGGGGAGGGTGAGGGCCGTGGACAGGTCGGTCAGGTCGGAGACGTGCCCCAGCAGGGCCGGGGAGAGGGCGTCGCCGAAGGCGTGGATGGCGAAGATGTTGAGGCCGAAGGCCCGAGCCCGGATCTCCGGGGCGGTCACCGCCACGATGAGGGCGTTGAGCGGCCCCGTGTTCAGGAAGACCAGGACCTCGGCGACGAAGATGGCGCCGAGGGCGAGCCACGGGTCTCCCGCGGCAATGGCCAGGAGCGCGCCCGGCACGCTGAGGAGCAGCCCCCAGCCCGAGACCAGGAAGTAGGCCTTCCCCGTCCGCCGGAGGAGGCGGTCCCCCCACCAGCCCCCGAGTAGCGTGCCGCCAAGGCCGGCCACCACTGTAACCCCCCCGATGGCGGGGCTCGCCACCCCGAGCGAGAGGCCGTGGACCCGGATGAAATAGGTGGGTAGCCACGCGGCGAAGCCCCCCAGGGCAAAGGTCATGAAGGTCATCGCCGCGGTGTTCAGGACATAGGACCGGTTGGAAATGAGGGACCGGAAGGCCGCTCGGGTCCCCGGCGGCGCGCCGGTCGCCCCCCGCGAGGTGGCTCGAGCCGGCTCCCGGAGCATCCAGGCAGCCGCCGCCAGGAGGAGCCCCGGAGGCCCGGCGACGTAGAAGACGGCGCGCCAGCCCCAGGCCTCCCCGATGAGCCCCCCGATCAGGTAGCCGATGGCGCTCCCCACCGGGATGGCGACGTAGAACACGCTCAGCATCATCCCGCGCCGCTCCGGCGGGAAGGCGTCGGCGATGAGGGTGGGGCCCACCGTCCCGAAGGACGCCTCGCCGATCCCGACGAGGGCCCGCGTGGTGAGGAGCTGCCCGTAGGACCTCGCGAGCCCGCTCCCCACCGTGGCGGCGCTCCAGAGGGCGACGCCCAGGCCGATGAGCGGCCCGCGCCGCCAGCGGTCCCCGAGAGGACCGAAGACCGGCGCCGCCAACAGGTACATGACCATGAAGGCGGAGCCCAGGAGGCCGAGCCGCGTATCCGAGAGGGCGAAGGTGGCCTGGATCTGGGGAAAGACGGCGAAGGGGACGTACCGGTCCACGTAGTTCAGCAGGTTGATGGCGCACAGGAGCGCGAGGAGCCCCCACCGCTGCACGGCGCCTCCTCGGTGTAGGCGGGCTGCGAGCATCATGGCACGGGGGGCGGCCCCCCGCAAGCGCTTCGCCCCCGGCCCTCGTCCGTGCTATGATCTGACGGCCGGGAAAACATTCCCGCCGGGCCGGCCTGAGCAGGCAGGAGCGCCATGATCTTCGAGATCCTCAAGGGAATGTTCACCACCTTCAAGCACCTCTTCCGGAGGCCGACCACGGTCCCCTACCCGGAGGAGCGGATCCCCCTCTCCCCCCGGTACCGGGGGCGCCACTTCCTGGTCGTGGACGAGGATGGCCTGGAGCGGTGCGTCGGATGCGAGCTGTGTGCCGTCGCCTGCCCGGCCGATGCCATCTACATCGAGGCGGCGGAGAATACGGACGAGCGCCGGGTAAGTCCCGGAGAGCGGTACGCCAAGGTCTACAAGATCCACATGTACCGCTGCATCTTCTGCGGCTACTGCGAGGAGGCGTGCCCGGAGGATGCCATCTACTTGGGGAAGGACTACGAGTTTTGCTCCTACTCCCGCGACGACTTCGTCTACGGCAAAGACCGGCTGCTCCTGAGCGTCCGGGACGCGGCCAAGCAGCGCCCCGAGGTCCTCAACCGGCTGAGGGAGGAAGCCCTCCACGCCGAGGAAGGCGCCGCAGCCGGCGAGGAGCATCACTAGGGGGAGGGGATGGGGGCCGACCTGGCTCGCGAGCTGGCCATCCCGGCCGAGACGAAGCTCGTCCTGCTGGTGTTGGACGGTCTGGGCGGGCTTCCCCGGGAGGCCGGCGGGCCCACGGAGCTGGAGGCGGCGGCGAAGCCGACCCTCGACCGGCTCGCGGCCGAGGGGGTGACGGGCCTCCTCACCCTGGTGGCGCCCGGGGTCACCCCCGGGAGCGGACCGGGGCACCTCGCCCTCTTCGGCTACGATCCCCTCACCCACCGGATCGGGCGGGGCATCCTCGAGGCTCTCGGGATCGACCTGCCGGTCACCCCGCAGGACGTGGCGGCCCGGGGGAACTTCTGCACGGTGGACGCCGCCGGGCGGGTCACCGACCGGCGGGCCGGGCGCGTGAATGACGCCACCTGCCGGACCCTCTCGGCGCTCCTCGACACCATCACGGTGGACGGGGCCGAGGTCACCGTGCGGCCGGTCCGGGAGCACCGCTTCGTCGTCCTCTTCCGGGGGGAGGGGCTCTCGGACGCCGTCAGCGAGACCGACCCGCAGCAGGTCGGGCAGGTGCCGCTCAAGGCCGAACCGCTCACGCCCGAGGCGGCGAAGAGCGCCCGGGTCGTGAACGCGTTCGTGGAGAAGGCCCGCGCGGCCCTCCGGGACCACCATCCGGCGAACATGGTTCTCCTTCGCGGCTTCGCCCGCCACCCTGCCCTTCCCACCTTCCGCGAGCGCTTCGGCCTTCGCGCCGCCGCGATTGCCATTTACCCGATGTACCGGGGGCTCGCCCGCCTGGCCGGGATGGAGATCCTGCCCACCGGGACGACCATCGCGGACCAGCTCGCCACGCTCCGGGAGCGCTGGGGCGATTTCGATTTCTTCTTCATCCATTTCAAGCGGACCGACACCGCCGGAGAGGACGGCGACTTCGCCGCCAAGGTGGGGGCCATCGAAGAGGTGGACCGCACCCTCCCGGCCCTGCTGGCCCTCCGGCCGGACGTCCTGGCCGTGACCGGAGACCACTCCACGCCGGCCGCCCTGCGCGCCCATTCCTGGCACCCGGTCCCGGTTCTTCTCTGGGCGAAGACTTGTCGCCCCGATACCGTCGCAACCTTCGGCGAGCGCCCTTGCACGGGAGGCGGCCTGGGGCATCTGCCTGGACGGGAACTCCTCCCCTTGATGCTGGCCCACGCCGGCCGCCTCACGAAGTTCGGCGCCTGACCCCCCAGTTCCAGGCCGTCCGAGAAAGGAGTGGGGACCGTGAGCGTCACGAGGGAGATTGCCGACTTCATCCTGAGGCTCCGGATGAGCGACATTCCGGAGCGGACGCGGGAGTTGGCCAAGGGCTTTCTCCTGGACGGCCTGGGGGTGACACTGGCCGGCTCCACGGAGAAGGGGAGCCGAATCATCCAGGCGCACCTCCGGGAGGCGGGCGGGAAGCCAGAGGCCAGTGTCCTCGGCACCCCCCTCCGTCTCCCGGCCCACATGGCCGCCCTGGCCAACGGGGCCGGGGGGCACGCCATGGATTATGACGACACCCAGCTCGCCACGAGCAAGGAGAGCGTCTACGGCCTCCTGACCCACCCCACCGTGCCGGCCCTGTCGGCTGTGCTGCCGCTGGCCGAGGCAGGGAACGCCTCGGGGCGGGACCTCCTCCTGGCCTACATGGTGGGGGTGGAGGTGATGTGCCGGATCGCCGATGCGGTGAACCCCCGCCACTACCAGGCCGGGTTCCACTCCTCCGGGACGATCGGGACCCTCGGCGCGGCGGCCGCGGCGGCCAAGCTCCTCCGCCTGAACGAGGACGCGGTCCTCCGCGCGCTCGGGATAGCCGGGAGCATGGCGGCCGGGCTGCGCGAGTCCTTCGGGACGATGACCAAGCCCTACCACGTGGGCCGGGCCGCGGAGAACGGGGTGGTGGCGGCCCGGCTCGCGCGGCGCGGCTTCACCGCGGCGAAGAACATCCTCGAGGCCAAGCGCGGGTTCTACAGCGCCGCAGCCGGGGGCTTCGACCCGGACAAGATCCGCGGCAAGCTCGGGAAGCCCTTCTTCTTCGAGGAGCCGGGGATCTCCATCAAGCCCTACCCCTCCGGGTCGCTGTCCCACCCGGCCCAGGACCTGCTCTTCGACCTCATGCGGGAGCACCGCTTCGCGGCTGACGATGTGGAGGGGATGCGGGTCGGGACCAACTCCCACGTCCTCAACGCCCTGATCTACAGCGCGCCCACCACCGCCCTCGAGGGGAAGTTCAGCCTCCCCTTCTGCATGGCGATCGGCCTCCTCACCGGGAAGGCCGGGATCGCCCAGTTCAAGGACCGGTGGGTTCGGGACCATCGGACCGTGGCCCTCATGAAGCGGATCGAGCACGTGCTCGACCCTGAGATCGAGCGGCTCGGCTACGACCGGATGCGGACCTCGCTCGAGATCCGCCTGCGGAACGGGCGGGTGATCCGGGGGACGGCCGACGTGTTCCGGGGCCACCCGGCCCGACCCATGTCCCGGGAGGAGATCGAAGCGAAGTTCAGCGAGTGCGCGGCCCTCTGTCTGCCGAAGGCGAAGGCCCGGACGGCGGCGGAGGCCGTCTGGCGGCTCGAGCGTCTTCCGCGGGTCCGGGAACTGGTCCGCCTCCTGCGGCCGGGCCGGTAGGGGGGGACGGGGGATGGAGTACGGGGGAATCCTGATCGAGTGGACGGGGCACGACGGGTTCCGCCTGGCCGGGACCCGGACGGTCTACATTGACCCCTACCGCCTCGACCCGAAGAAGCAGTGGCCCGCCGGGGACTACTGCTTCGTCACCCATGACCACCACGACCATTGCAGCCCGGAGGATCTCCTGCGGGTGGTAGCACCGGATCGCACGGTGCTCCTCGCGAGCCGGGGCGCCCACGAGAAGGTGAAGGGGCAGGTCCCGGCGAAGCAGACCCGCGTCCTCGCGCCCGGGGAGAGCCTCAGCCTTGAGGGGCTCACGGTCCGTGCGATCCCGGCATACAACCTCACGAAGTTTCGGGCGCCGGGGGTCCCCTTCCATCCGAAGGACGCGGGGGGCGTGGGCCTCGTCATCACCCTGGACGGGGTGACGGTCTTCCACGCAGGGGACACCGACCTGACGGACGAGATCCGGGGCCTGCACGGGGTGGACGTGGCGCTCCTGCCGGTCAGCGGGACCTACGTCATGACGGCGGAGGAGGCGGCAGAGGCCTGCCGGGTTCTCAAGCCCAAGGTCGCCATCCCCATGCACTACGGGGCGATCGTGGGGAGCGCGGAGGATGCCCGCCGCTTTAAGGCGCTCTTGCCGGATCACTGTGTGGAGATCCTCGCGGCCACCTAGGCTCTAAAGGAGGCTGCCACCACGATCTGCACCCATATCGTGAACCGTGGATCGGCTGGCGTCCGTAGCCGGGCCGACCAGCTCGTGACAGCCGTCAAGCGGTTGCACTCAGAAACCCGACCCCAGGCCAAGAAAATAGAGTGCATCCCTGCCGGCACCTAAGGCATTAGATAGGTCTGCTTGTTTGTGATTAGCTAGCCGTGTTCGAAGCGACGCAAAAGACTGCCGCAAAGGGGATTGGGCAATGTGGAAATCTTCGCGCGAAGTAGACGAGTCTCTTAAGACGCGTCCTGATCTCAAGAGACTTGAACGACTTTATTGGCTCAGCCAGTTTTGGAACAACGTGGTCTACCCAGAAGGCTATGTGGCCGATGGGAGTTGGACCCAGCTGCTCGTGCCAACAGAATACGGGGAAATACTGACTTCTAGAGTCCAGAGGGTGCGCGATGCTACACCAGAGGCGGACTTTCTTCTCTCGCTATTCTGTGTGTTTGCTTACCACGAACTCGTATTCGACTGGCAGGTGTCCGCTGTCGAGGGCGTCCTCGCCCTTCTTAAGCAAGAGTTGCTAGGCGGGCGGGTTCGTCTGCCGCACCGCTTGGGGCGCCTGCTCTACGACCGTTTCAACGATCTGAATCAGTCCAACCGGACAGATCATCTCATGCCCCCGGAGGTTCAGGGCCTCTTGGAGGGCACACCCCAAGGTGTCTTTCAGCTCGGCCCTTACATTTCTGGTCCACTGGGTATACTTGAATCCGCGGAATCACGGTGGATCCCTCCCACCCTTCAATTGCCGCTGTGGCATTGTTCCGATACCGGATGCGCCGCATTGCACGACGTGCAACTTGTGCGGCCAAACATCCCAATCGTCAAGGCATATGACGAGATTCTCCATGCCCTCCACGACGAGTTCGGGCCGGCCTCAGAGTGGGACTC
>DASYVA010000040.1 GCA_036000645.1 Candidatus Methylomirabilis sp. | reverse complement strand
CCCGAGCTGGCACAACCTCTGCTCTCCCTCCAACCGATCCCGTTGCGCGTCGCCGCCCGATGTTGGGGAGAATCGCCGTGGCCCTACGCGATATCCCGGGAGGGAAGAGCATGAGCACCCCAAGACAACGTCCTGCCAGTTCGAGCACCTCACCCTCCGCCAGCACGCGGTGGCGTCGGATCGTAAACGCGCTGCTCCTCGTCGCCGGCCTCCTCGTGGCAGCTGCCGGCTGCGGGCCGAGCCTGAAGGAGGTGGCCGTGTCCGAAGCGGCCGCCCAGACGGAGCGGGAGAAGCAGCAGGAGATGGCCCTCTCCGCGTTCCTGGAGCGGGAGGATCGCCTCGCGCGGGTCTCCGTCCCGCTCCTCACGGGCGCGGCGGAGCTGTGCGGGGAGAACATCCGGCCCCTGTATGGCTTCGAGTTGCACGAGAAGACGCTGTACGGGAAGCTCCTCGGGAAGGATTTCGAGGAGGTGGCGGCGCGCCAGCTCGGCGTGGGCGATCGGGTCGCGGTGCGCACCGTGCATCCCGACTTCCCCGCCGCCGGGGACCTTCGGGTGGGCGACCAGGTCCTGGCGATCAACGACCGGCTCCTGAAGGGCAAGACCACGGCCGAGGCGATGAAGATCGTGGACGAGCCGGGTCTCCCGGCGGAGCAACCCCTGCGCCTGCAGATCGAGCGGGAGGGCGAAGTCCGGGATCTCACCGTGCCCGGCGTCCCGGGGTGCACCTTCTCCGTTCATCTTGTGAACGCCGACGACGTGAACGCCTTCGCGGACGGGAAGCGGGTCATCCTCACGACCGGAATGGTCCGCTTCGCCCGGACCGACGGCGAGCTGGCCCTGGTCGTGGGGCACGAAATCGCCCACAACGCCCTGGGGCATATCTCGAAGCAGCGGGTGAACCGCGTCCCCGGCATGCTGTTGGATGTCCTGATCGCGGGGACGACGGGCATTTACACCGGGATGTTCAGCGAGCTGGCGGGGCGGGCCTTCTCGAAGGGCTTCGAGGCCGAGGCGGACTACGCGGGGCTCTACATCGCCGCCCGGGCAGGCCACGACATCGGCGACGCGGCCGACTTCTGGCGGCGCATGGCCGCCGAGCACCCGGGCTCCATCAAGAAGAACTTCCTCGCCAGTCACCCGAGCGCGCCGGAGCGCTTCGTGGCCATCGAGAGCACGGTGCGGGAGATCGAGGAGAAGCGGCAGCGCGGGGAACCCTTGCTCCCCGAGCTGAAGAAGTAGCGGTGTGGCGGCGGCCCCCTCAGGTCCCGACCCGGAGGGGGCTGGCCAGCTCCTTCAGGAGGGCGATGGCGGAGAGGGCGGAGAGCTTCCCGGTCCGGGGGTTCTCCTCGGAGGGGACGTTCTCGATGTGGGCCGTGAACCGGCCGAACTCCCCCGTGACCTCGACGTCGTGGGTGTTGCGCGTGAGCCCCGGGACGGCCACGACCCGGACGACCGTCCGGTCGGGACCGACCCCGGCCAGGCTCAGCGCCGCCGAGACGTTCACGTTGGCCGGGAAGGCCCGGCAGGCCTCCCGCGCGCTCCCCTCGAAGAGGACGGTCTCGGTCGTCAGTGCGTCGAGGTTAATCCCCCGCTCGACGACGTAAGGAGCGCCGGCCAGCCCCCGGGGCGGCTTCCGGGTGACCATGGTCACCGCCTCGATCCGCCCCACGCAGGCCCCCTTGACCCCGTCCAGGCCGAGAATGGCTCCGGAGGGGACGTAGATCCGCGCTCCCTTCCCCCGGGCCAGTTCGACCCAGTCCGGGTGCTCGAGCAGCCCCCCCACGCTGAGGACGAGAAGCGACTTCCCGGCCGAAAGGGCCCGGGGTGCCAGCTCCTCCAGCGCCGCCGCCGTCGCGGCCTCGACGAGCAGGTCGGCGCGGGCGATTGCGGCCTCCAGGTCCAGCACGGGCGGCCGGGACTTCAGGCCGGCGGCGAATGCCGCCGCCTTCCCCCGGTCCCGGCTGTGCAGGGCGGCCAGCACCGCCCCCGCCACCTTCCCCGCGTCCACGGCGCGGCAGATGGCCCGCCCGATGGTCCCGATCCCCACCACCCCGAGCTTCACGGCACTCCTCCCTGGTTCTTGACCGCTGGACCCTAGCCCGGGCTGAACGCCTAATGTGCGCGCGCCGCTCGACAGCGGGTCCATCCTGCGCTAGACTCGGGCCCCGTTTCGGACGGGAGGGCACGATGGCGGTCGAGCAGCGCCTGATGAGCCGGAAGGAGCGCCGGGAAGCCGCGCGGCAGCGGCGGCGCGACGAGGCGCGGCGACGGCAACTGGGGGTCTGGCGCCGCCGCCTGCTGCTGGCGGCGATTGCGCTGGCGGCGGTGGCGGGCAGCGGGTACTGGTGGTACGCGCAGACGGCGGGCCGGGCCACCTGGGAGTACTTTCCCTCGCAGGGCAACGCGCACATCCCCCGGGTGGATGCCCCCCACGAGCCCTACAACAGCACTCCCCCTACCTCCGGCCCGCACGTCCCGTGGATCGCCCCCTGGGGGGTTCAGAAGGGGCCCGTTCCTCCCGAGATCCTGGTCCATAATCTGGAAGACGGGGGTGTCGTGATCTACTCCGGGTGCGAGGATTGCCCGGACCTGGTGGCGCAGCTTGCGGCCGTCGTCAACCGGCACAAGCAGGTCGTCCTGGTGCCGGGCAAGGGGCTCAGCCACCGGATCGTCCTCAGCGCCTGGACCGTGCTCGACCGGATGGACGAGTTCGACGAGGCCCGGATTGAGCGCTTCCTCAACGCGCACGAAAACGTGGACCACCACGTCCGCTAGGGGGCGCCGGGGCCGCGGCTCCGGGCGTGCGCCCGCTCCCCAGCCGCCCGAATCCGCTTGCGGACCCGGATCGCCTGGGGCGTGACCTCGACCACCTCATCCTCGCCGATCCACTCGAGGGCTGCCTCCAGGCTGAGCAGCCGCGGCGGCGTCAGCCGGATGGCCTCATCCGCGGTGGAGGCCCGGACGTTGGTGAGCTTCTTCTCCTTCGTCACGTTCACGACCAGATCCACCGCCTTCGCGTTCTCGCCGCAGATCATCCCCTCGTAGACCGGCGTCCCCGGCCCGATGAAGAGGGTCCCCCGCACCTCCAGATGGTGCAGGGCGTACGCCGTGGCCACCCCCGCGCGGTCCGCCACCATCGCCCCGGTCCCCCGCCCCGCCATCTTCCCCTGCCACGGCTCGTAGCCGTCGAAGAGGGTGTGCAGGATCCCGGTCCCGCGGGTGTCGGTCAGGAATTCCCCCCGGAACCCGAGGAGCCCCCGGCTGGGGATCCGAAACTCCAGCCGGACCCGCCCCGTCCCGTGGTTGACCATCCGGAGCATCTTGCCCTTCCGGGTCCCCACCTTCTGGGTTACCACCCCGATGAACTCCTCCGGACAGTCCACGGTCAGCTGCTCCACCGGCTCCGAGAGGACGCCGGCCTCGACCCGCGTGACGACCTCGGGGCGCCCCACGGTGAGCTCATACCCCTCCCGGCGCATCATCTCGATGAGGATCGCGAGCTGCAACTCGCCCCGCCCCATCACCACGAAGGCATCGGGGCCCTCGGTCTCCTGCACCCGGATGCTGACGTTCGCCAGCGCCTCCCGCTCCAGGCGCGCCCGGAGCTGCCGGGAGGTGACGAACTTCCCCTCCCGCCCGGCGAAGGGGGACGTGTTGACGGCGAAGACCATCTGGATGGTGGGCTCATCCACCCGGATGGGCGGAAGGGGAACCGGGTGCTCGGGATCGGCGAGGGTCTCGCCGATGAAGATCCCCTCGATGCCGGCCACGGCGACGATGTCGCCGGCGGGCGCCTCGGCCACCTCCACCCGGCTCAGCCCATCGAAGGTGTAGAGGGTGGTCACACGCGCCGCCTCCACCCGCCCGTCCCGCTTACAGACGGCCACGGGGGCGCCGGCCCGGAGCCGCCCGCCCACGATCCGGCAGAGGGCCAGGCGCCCCACGTAGTCGCTGTAATCCAGGTTGGCCACCAGCGCCTGCAGGGGCGCGCCGGAGTCGGCCGCCGGGGCCGGGAGGGCCTTCAGGATGAGGTCGAAGAGGGGGCGCAGGTTGGTCCCGGGGACCGCGGGGTCGGTCGTCGCGGTCCCCCGGCGGGCGTCGGTGTAGAGGAGGGGGAAGTTAATCTGGGCCTCGCTCGCGTCCAGGTCGAGGAAAAGCTCGTAGATCTCGTCCACGACGGCCCGGATGCGGGCGTCGGGCCGATCCACCTTGTTCACGACCACGAGGCAGGGGAGGTTGCGCTCCAGCGCCTTCTTCAGGACGAAGCGCGTCTGGGGGAGCGGCCCCTCGGCGGCGTCCACCAGGAGCAGCACCCCGTCCACGAGGGCGAGCGCCCGCTCCACCTCGCCGCCGAAATCCGCGTGGCCCGGGGTATCCACGATGTTGATCTTCACCCCCCCGTACCGGATCGCGGTGTTCTTGGCCAGGATGGTGATGCCCCGCTCCCGTTCCAGGGAGAGGGAATCCATGACGCGCTCCGCCACCTTCTCGTGGGCCTGGAAGATGCCGCTCTGCCAGAGGAGCGCGTCCACCAGGGTGGTCTTCCCGTGGTCCACGTGGGCGATGATGGCGATGTTGCGCAGGTCGGAGGGGGGTCCCATGGGATGGGCTCCGGGGAGGGCGGCCATCAGCCGACCCGGCAGCGCAGCGCCGTGCCGAGCGCGAGGAGGAGCTTGCGGGGGGCGCTCAGGGTGACCCGCTCCCCGAACACCCGGGCCGGGTCGGCCTCGATCTTGCCGAGGAGGCGGTTGTAGATGGCGCGCATGATTTCGGCCGCCGCGAGCGCCCGCCGCTGTTCCGACGGGAGGCCGGCCTCCGCCTCCCGGAAGTAGCCGCGGGCCCGGGCGGCCTCGAATCGCAGGAGCTTCAGCACCCGCTCCGTCGCCCGTCCCTCCAGGAGGTCCCCCTCCGGCACGCCGAAGGTCCGCAGGTCCTCCTGGGGGAGGTACAGGCGTCCCCGCGCGGCGTCGGTCCGGAGGTCCCGGAGGATGTTGGTGAGCTGGAAGGCTATCCCCAGCCGATGGGCGTAGCGCTCCGCCGGCTCCCCGCTGGCGCCGAAGAGGCGCAGGCAGAGGAGGCCCACCGCCACCGCGACCCGGGTGCAGTACCCCTCCAGGTCCGCGAAGGTGGCGTAGCGGGTCCGGGTGAGGTCCATCTCCACCCCCTCCAGGATCGCCTCGCAGAGGGGACGGGGGAGGGCGAAGTCCCGGATGACGCGCAGGAGCTCCCGGGTGACGGGGTGGCCCGGGGCCCCGGCGAAGGTCCGGTCCAGCTCCTCCCGCCACGCCTTCAGGGCCGCCGCCGCGGCCTCGGGGGAAGCGGCCGCGTCCACGAGGTCGTCGCTCACCCGGCAGAAGGCATAGAGAGCGTACATCCCCTCGCGCTGGGCGCGGGGGAGGACGAGGAAGCTGTAGGCGAAGTTGGAGTGGCTGGCCTTGGTGAGGCGGCGGGCGGTGGAGGGAGCGAAGGGGGTCACGCGAGTCCCGGCGGGGGGCGCCCTGCGGCGCCTAGGCCGCGCCCCTGGGCCGGACGGCCATCAGCTCGGCGGGGAGGGCGAAGTGGACGTCCTCGGGGACGAGCTCGATCTCCTCGACCGCCTGAACCCCCTGCGCCCGGAAGAAGGAGACGAGCGCCTGCACCAGGTGCTCGGGGGCGGAGGCGCCCGAGGTGATGCCGACCACCTTCGGGCCCTGGAGCCAGCCCGCCTCGATCTCGCTCACGTCGTCGATGAGGTGGGCGGGCGTCCCGCAGGCCTCCGCCACCTCCCGGAGCCGGGTGGAGTTGGAGGAGTTGTCGGAGCCGATGACCAGAATGAGCTCTGCGGCCCGGGCCAGGGCCTTGACCGCGGTCTGGCGGTTCTGGGTGGCGTAGCAGATGTCGTCCTTGTGCGGCGCCTTCAGGCGGGGAAAGCGACGCTTCAGCGCGTCCAGGATCCCCTGCGTGTCGTCCACGCTGAGGGTGGTCTGGGTGATGACCGCCACATTGTCCGGGTCCGGGACGTCGAGCGTGTCCACGTCGGCTTCCGAGCCCACCAGGAGGATCCGGTCCGGGGCCTCCCCGGTTGTCCCGATCACCTCGTCGTGCCCCTCGTGCCCGATCAGGAAGATCGTGCGCCCTTCCCGGGCGTACCGAACCGCCTCGTTGTGGACCTTGGTCACCAGGGGGCAGGTGGCATCGATGACCCGGAGCCGTTTGGCCTTGGCCTGCGCGAACACCTCGGGGGAGACGCCGTGGGCACTGAAGATGACCGTGGCCCCGGGCGGCACCTCGTCCAGTTCCTCCACGAAAATGGCGCCCTCCCGGCGGAGCTCCTGGACGACATGGGCGTTATGGACGATCTCCCGCCGGACGTAAATCGGCCCGGGGAACATCTGCAGCGCGAGGCGAACCACGTCGATGGCCCGATCCACCCCGGCGCAGAACCCCCGGGGGCGGGCCAGCACGATCTTCTCCACCGTCATGGGGATCCGGGCGGAGGGGTCCATGGGGCGGGCCTAGGCGGCCTTCTCCAGGGCCTTCACGATCTCCCGGCAGAAGGCGGGCAGGTCGTCCGGCTTCCGGGAGGTGATGAGGTTGCCGTCCACCACCACCTCCTCGTCCACGTACCGGGCCCCGGCGTTGACCATGTCGTCCTTGATGGCGTGGAAGCAGGTCGCCGTCTTCCCCTTCAGGACGCCGGCCGAGCAGAGCATCCAGCCGGCGTGGCAGATCGCCGCCACCACCTTCCCCTGCTGGAAGGCCTCCCGGACCAGCCCCACCATGGCCGTGGAGCGGCGCATCAGGTCCGGGGCGTACCCGCCGGGGATGATGACGGCGTCGAACTCCTTGGCCTTCACCTCATCGGCCGCCGCATCCACCGGGACCGGGTAGCCGTGCTTGCTGGTGTAGCTTTTCGCCGATCCCGTCCCGATGACCTTCACCGTGGCCCCCTCCTCCTTCAGGCGGTAGTAGGGGACCCACAGCTCCATCTCCTGGTAGATGTTCTCGGCCAGGATCGCGACCCGCTTCCCTTTCAAGCTCATTCCTGTCCTCCTTTGTCCTGAGAAAAGATGCTGCCCTATCGAAGCACGCGCCTCGCAGCATTGTCAAGGGTAAAGCCGGGGTCGGTTCCCGCCTTCCGTGGGAGACATCTGCCCGCGAGGGGGGTCCGGGGGAGGAGGTTGCGCGGGCGTCCCGGGTTGTGTAAGATTCCGCTGGTGCCAGTCGCCCGCGCTGACGGGGGCGGGCCGTAGGGGGGAAGGAACCACCATGACGACCGCCACGCTCCGCTCGAAACGCCTGAGCCTGCCGGACTACTTCGCGGCGGTGGAGCGGTTCGCCGCCGAGGGGTGGACCGATGGCCTCCCCATCATCCCGCCCACGGAGGAGCGGGTAGAGGCGATGCTGGCGGTCCTGGGGCGTGATCCCGCCGAGGTGGTGGGCCGCCTGGCCCCCCGCTACGGGCCGGCCACGCTCGAGAAGGTGGCCATCAACGCCGTGATGGCCGGCTGCCGCCCCGACTACTTCCCGGTGGTGGTCGCGGCCATCGAGGCGATTGGGGACGATGAGTTCAACCTGAACGGGGTCCAGGCCACCACCCACGTGGCCGCGCCCCTCTGCATCGTCAACGGGCCGGTCCGCCGGGCCCTGGAGATCAACGGGGGGCCCAACTGCTTCGGGCAGGGATGGCGGGCGAACGCCACCATCGGCCGGGCCATCCGGCTCTGCATGATCAACCTGGGGGGCGGGGTCCCGGGGCTCACCGACAAGGCGACCTTCGGGCACCCGGGCAAATACACCTACTGCGTGGCGGAGAACGAGGAAGCCTCCCCCTGGGAGCCGCTGCACGTGAGCCGGGGCCTTCGCCAGAACCAGAGCGCGGTGACGCTTCTTGCGGCTGAGGCGCCCCACAGCGTGAGCGACCACGTGAGCCGCACCGGGCGCGGCATCCTGACCACCGTCGCCGACACGTTGGCCACCATGGGCAACAACAATATGTACAAGCAGGGGGAGTGCCTGGTGGTCATCGGCGCGGAGCACGCGAAGACCCTGGCGGAGGAGCGCTGGGGCCGGCGCGACGTCCAGCAGTTCCTCTTCGAGACGGCGCGGCGGCCGCTGCATCGCCTGAAGCAGGGGGGGGAGTACTACGGGGACGCCACCTGGGAGAAGTACTGGCCCCGATGGATCGATCGGAACGACGACAACGCCCTGATCCCGGTGGTGAACCGCCCCGAGGATATCTTGCTGATCGTGGCCGGGGGAAGCGTGGGCCGGTTCTCGCTGGTCATCCCGGGCTGGGGTCGCCTGGGGAGCCGGGCGGTCACGAAGGTCGTCCCGGCGGTCGCGGCGGCCGCCTGCCTGGACGGTGACTGACCGGACGAGCGGGCGCCGGCGGGACCGGCCACGGGGAGCGAACAAGGTATGGCACGATGACGCAGGAGGAGCTGGCGGTCGGCATCGTGGTGCTCGACCCGACGGCGGATGAGGAGGTGGAGACGCACCCCCTTGCTCCCCGACGGGGGAGCCTGAACGGGCTGCGGGTCGGCTTCCTCGATAACAGCAAAGAGCGGGCGGACGAGATCCTGAAGCGCCTGCAGGAGCTGTTGGCCGAGCGCTACGAGTTCGCCGAGACGATCTGGCGCCGCAAAACCTTCTACACCCAGCGGGCCCCGGACGAGCTCCTGCAGGAGATGGCCCGCGCCTGCGACGTGGTGGTCACCGCCGTCGGTGGGTGAGGCTCCTGCACGTCGGGCAGTGTGCTCGACGCCGTCTTGCTGGAGCGGCAGGGGGTGGTGACGGCCACGATCCTGACCTCCGAGTTCCTGGAGGCGGGGCGGCAACACGCCAGGAACTACGGCATGCCGGACCTGCCCCTCATCCCCATCGCCCACCCCGTCGCCAACGTGGGGCCGGAGGCGCTCCGCAAGAAGACCGAGGCCGTCTTCCCCGAGGTCCTGGAGGCGCTGCTCCGGGGAGCCGCCGGCCCGGCCACGTCTACCACGACTGACCCGCCGGCCTGATTGGGTGCCCCGACATGGCCCGACTCGGAAGCGGAAGCCACTACGCCGCGGGGCCGGTTCCGCGGCGTTTGCTATTTCTTCGGTAGTTATGCGGACACGGTCCCCGGCTGTTGCTGACTAGGATAACATGGTATTTCTCCGATCCGAGAGGTCACGGAGCCGCCAGGGTGACATGAAGAAATTCCTTCCGATGGAAGTCAAGAACGCACTTATCGAGGTGTGC
>DASYVA010000039.1 GCA_036000645.1 Candidatus Methylomirabilis sp. | reverse complement strand
CCGTCCCGGTGGCGGATGAGGTAAAGCATGAGATCCGTCCCGTCCTCGAGCTGGACGCTGAACCAGTCCCACCCCACCTGCTCGGGCGACAGCTCCGTCGAGCCGAACTCGTGGTCCATCCAGGCGAGGCCGGTGACGGGCGCGCGGCGCCCCTCCAGGGTGAGGGTGCCGGCCACCCGCAGGCGCGTCAGCGAATAATAGTGGGAGGCGTGCCCCTCGGCGGCGCCCTTGCGGCTGATCCCGTCCTTGCCGTGGACGACCGGCGGCTTCTCGGGAGTCAGGGTGAGGTCCAGGCCGAACTCCTCCGCCGCCGCGCGCACCCGGTGGGTCTCCCCCTCCGCGGCCGCCTCCCACTCGCCGAGCCAGACCCGGTACCGGTCGGCGAGGGCGCCGGCCTGCCCCAGCGCCTCCCGCCCTACCCGCTCCGCGAGCCGGTGGCGGCGGCGGGCGGGGTCACTCAGGGCCAAGTGGGCCAGGTAGAGGTTGCGCGGCGCCCACCGGGACGGGCTCTCCCGCGCCTCGGCGATTCCGACCCGGAAGAAGGTCACCTGGAACCCGAACGCGGCCCCCCGCCCTGTCCGGAGGTGCCCGGTGTAGTACCACCACTCGGTGCGGAAGGCGTCGTGGGCGGCGTGGTCGCGGGGGAACTGGAACCGGTAGCCGGGGAGGGTCTTCTGGAAGGGGGGCGGGGCGGCGGCTCCGCAGAGGACGACCAGCAGAAGGGCCAGGGCCGCGGAGGGTCCCCGGCCTCGCCCGCTCACGGGGGGGGCCCGGCCCTCATCGGCTCTTCCCCCACTCCCGATCGACGTACCACGGACGAAGCATCTCCGGCTCCCCGCCCCCCCGGGCACGGAGCTGCTCCACGTAGCCTCCGATGAGGTGGCCGGTCTGCTCGTCCAGGCCCAGGAACTGGATCCCCATTCCCGGCGGGAAGGGGTTGGCCGCGGGGGTCGGGTTGCTCCACACGACCCGCCCGTGGATCCGGAGCTCCCGGTCCAGGTCCGGCAGGCGAAAGCGGATGATGACTTCCCGATTCAGGGGCGCCGGGTCCGGGGTCCGGATGAAGATACCCCCCTGGCTGATGTTGAGGCAGTAAGAAGCGATGGCCGGCGCGGTGAGCTGGTATTCTACCGGGAGGCGGACGTTGACCCGCGGGTGGGCGGGGACCTTGCCCTGCCGGATCTGCGCGGTGACCAGCGCCTCCACCGTCTCCCGGCCGAGTGGTGTCGGAAAGGCCAGCCCATGGGGGACGAGGCGCGCGCCCAGGTCGCTCACCTCGGGAGGTCCCAGCCAGACGACCTGCGCTATCGCCTGGACCGCCTCAGTCCCTCCCTCAAGCCGGAGGGTCCCGCCGGTCCCCACCGGGAGGGCCTCCGCCAGGAGGAGCTTCGCCCCACCCTCCCCCAGGTCCTTGGCCTTCCCGGGCAACTCCTGTCCACCGGACCAGATGACCGTCGGCAGGTAGAGCTCGAACCGGGGGAAGCGGCGTCGCCCCGGCGTCCCGGCCCGATCGCCGGCCGCCGAATCCCGCGGACTCACGCGGGGCCCCCCCGCGCCTGCGCCAGGAAGTAGAGCTGGAGAACCACGTCCCGAGAGAGCGGCTCGCCGCTGAACTCGAGCCCGTGGCGGTAGATGCGCTGGCCGTCGTCGCCCGTCGCCCCCAGGACCCACATGACGCGGGCCGGGCGATCCAGGACCGCGTCGCCGAGGCGGAGGGTGGCCTGGACCGTGGCCCCCACTCCGAGGGCAAGGGGGAGCCGGACCAGGAGCCCCCCCTCGCTCACGTTCTCGGCCTCCCCTTCCAGCGCAGGCGCGACCGCTTCCACGCTGCACAGGACGGGAGCCGCCAACGGATAGCGGGGGTGGCGGCGCGTGTAGGGACGCCGGTAGCCGAAGCCCTGGAGGAGCCGGCGCCAGACCTCCCGCTCGCCGGGATCCATCGCCACGATGATGCAGCCGTGGCGGACCGGGCTGCCGGCAGCGGCCGGATCATCGGCGGCCCAGACGACCATGGCCTCCAACGTCACAGGCTGATCCTCCGCTTCCACCCGCAGCGAGAGGGGGGTCCAGGGCTGCAAGCGGTCCGGCAGGTCCACGGCCACGCCCCCCTCGCTCACGTTCGCCGTGAGCCCCTCGAGGCGCCGGGGCGCCGGAATGCCGGGGACCTCCTGCACCGTGATCCGGACCGGGACCGTGAGGGGGAAGCGAGGGTCGCGCACTCGGAAGGGGGGCCCGGGCGGGGCCTCGGCTGTGGGCGCGACGCGCAGGCTCAGCTCGATGGCGGACATGATGCGAGAGGTCAGCTCGCGCTGGACATCCAGATCGCTCCGACAGCGCGCGAGCATCCCCTCTGTCACGTCCACGGAACCGAAGGGATCCTTCCCCTCCCCTACCGCCAGGGTGAGGCGGTAGGGCGGTCCCGCGTCCTCGGTGGTCCGGACGAGGTCCACCGTGAGGGCGCCGGGGAGGTTGTAGCGCTGGGAGATCCGCGCGGCGAGATCGCGCAGGAAGTGCGTCTCGCCCACGAACGTGTGGCTTGGATCCTCCACGCGGGAAGCCTCCTCTCGCGGGCCGGACGGCAGGCCCAACCTCCTTCCGGGCCGGGGACCGCGCCCGAGCCTACCGGCCGGGGCGCGGCCTGTCAAGGCGCCTACTCGTGTCGGAGCGCGTCTACCGGGGGAAGTGCCGCCGCCACGGAGGCCGGCAGCGCGCCGGCTGCCAGGGCGGTGGCGAGCGCAAGGGCCGTGACCTGCACCATCTCGCGGGTCGGGAAGTGAAATTGGATAGACCAGCCGAAGGACTGGAAGTTGATGACGTAGATCAGGATCATCGAGAGGGCAAGGCCCACGGCAGCCCCCAGGAGATTGGCCGCGATCCCCAGCAGCCCGGCCTCCGCCAGGACCGTGGCGAGGACTTGTCTTCGACTCAGGCCCAGCGCCCGCAGGATCCCCAACTCGCGTTGCCGCTCCAGCACCGCCGCCATCTGCGCGTTCAGGATGCCGAGGGCCGCTACCAGCAGGGCGATGAACTCCAGGGCGTAGGTGATGGCGAAGGTCTGATCGAAGATTTCCAGGACCCGGGCCTTGAGTGCCCGGTTCGCCAGCAGCAGGAGATCCTCCCGCCCCGGCACGGCCGTCAGGATCCGGCGACGGACCACCCCGGGATCGGCGTCCGGTGTGAGGTAGATGCCAATCGAGCTCAGGAAGGGGTCCCCGATCAGCCGCGTGAAGAGGGACCGGTCCATGACGACCAGTCCCCCCTCCGTGGTGTAGTCGTAGAAGATGCCCGCGACCGGGACCGGGACGGGACCGCGCGGCGTGGGCAGGCTGATCTGCTCGCCCACCCGCACCCCGTAGCGGAGGGCAAAGGTCTCGGAGATGACCACCGCGCCTGCCTCCCGCGCCGCCCGCAGGATGGCGGGGGCATCCCCGTCCACCATGAGGAGGCGGCCGTAGCGGGCATGAACGGCGAAGTCGCCGGAGGCCAGAAGGAACCGGCCCCCCCGCCCATCCTCCACCCGGATGCCCCGGAAGGGATCCAGCGCCTCCACCCCCTCCACGGCCGCCAAAGTCTGGAGGAGGGACGCCGGGAGGCGCCCGTCGGCCCCCTTCAGGTAGCGGCCCGCGGGACTCAGGACGAAGTCCGCCCGAACGCTCTGCCCGATCCAGGCTTCCACCGTCGCCCGAAAGGATCGGATCATCGTGGAGACGCTGACCAGCATGGCCAGCCCCACCATCATGGCGGAGGCGGCCACCGCGTTCCGGCGCACGGCGCGGCGCAGGGAGAGGAGGGCAAGGCTCGCCGGGACCGGAAGAGCGGGGAGGAGAATCCGCCCGGCGGCGGCCAGGGCCAGGAGGAGAGCCGGCGTCAGGAGCGCTCCCCCCAGGACGACGGCGAGGGCGGCCAGGTAGCCCCCCACGGGCGGAGTCCCGATCGGGCCCGGGCGGGCGAGCAGAAGCCCCAGCCCGAGGAGCGCAACGCCGCCTGCGGCCGCGGCGGCCGTCCGCGGGCGGCGGAGCAGCGGCGCAGACGTCATGGCTTCCCGCGGGCTCACGGCCACCGCCAGGCGCGCCGGACCCACCGCCGCCAGGAGCGCGGCAACGAGACCGGCCAGGAGCCCCAGCACGACCGTCCCCGCCGTGAGGGCCGGCGGCTCGGGCCGCACGAAGGCGTAGAGCTGGGAGACCGTCCGGGCCATCGCCACGACGGCTGCCCGGGAGAGGGCTCCCCCGGCGAGGGTACCCAGCAGGCCCCCCGCCGCCCCGAGGAGTGCGGCCTCGCCGGCGACGAGGGTCGCGACCTGCCGGCGGCTGAAGCCGAGCGCCCGGAGGACACCGAGGCTCCGGCGCCGCCGCAGGACGGCGATGCCCATCGTGTTGTAGACGAGGAAGCAGCCGGTGAGCAGGGCGATGAGGCTGAGGACGGTCAGGTTCAGTCGGAAGGAGGCGAGCATCTCTTCGACCTGGGCGGTCCGGGCGGCGGGCCGCTCGACGGCGAGGCCGGCGGGGAGCCTCGCCCGGAGCCGGGCGGCGACGACCGCAGGATCGGCCCCCGGCTTGAGGAGCAGGTCCACCCGGTCCAGGCGCCCCAGCTTCTGGAATGCGACCTGCGCCGTGGCGATGTCCAGGAGGGCGAGGCGCCCGTCCAGGGCGACGGCCGGCCCCTCGGCCGTCAGGAGCCCGCGGATCCTGAAGGGGCGCGGGCCCGCCGGCGTGAGGAGGGTCAAGCGCCCGCCTGCCGCAAGGCCGTGCGCCTCGGCGAACCGGGCCGCCACGAGGATGGCGTCGGGCTCCACCAGGAGTGCCAGGGGATCCAGCCCGGGCGGGGGATCTGCCAGGCGGTAGTCGCGGAACGACCGCTCCGAGAGGAGGTCCACGCCCAGCACCAGGAGGAACTCGCCGGCAATCCCCTGGACCGGTGCCAGCACCTGGATGAGGGGAGAGGCGTGCGCTACCGCCGGATCGGCTCGGAGGAGGGAAAAGAGTTCTTCCGGCACCCCCAGCTCGCCCGCGTGGACGGTGAGGCCGGCGCGGCCGGCCACGGCGTCCACCCCCCGGGCGAAGGCCGAGAGGACGCTCTCGTTCGCGAGGCGGATCGCCACGGGGACGGCCACCCCGAGGGCGACGCCGAGGACGCTGACCGTGACCCGGAACGCCTCCCGCCGCAGGGGGCGGAGGAGGAGAAGCGCGACGAGTCGGGAGAGCCGCCGCATCACGCCCCCTCCAGGCGCCCGTCCCGGAGGCGGATCACCCGGTCGGCCACGGCGGCAGCCTCGGGGCTGTGCGTCGCCAGCAGGACCGTGAACGCCCGCGCGCGGTGCAGGCGGCGGAGCAGGGCGAGGACCGCCCCGCCGAGGTGACTATCGAGGTTCCCGGTCGGCTCGTCGGCCAGCAGGAGGGCCGGGCGCGGCGCGAGGGCCCGCGCGATGGCCACCCGCTGCATCTCCCCGCCCGAGAGCTCATGCGGGAAGTGGTCGGCGCGGGGCAGCAGCTCCACCGCCGCCAGCTCCTCCTCGACCCGGCTGGCGATGTGATCGATGGGGGTCCCGTTGAGGAGCAGGGGGAGGGCTACGTTCTCCCGGGCCGTCAGATGGGGCAGGAGATTGTAGAACTGGAAGACGATGCCGATCCGCTCGCGCCGCAGCCGACTGAGGGCGGCCTCGTCGCATCGCGTGAGGTCCACCCCCTCCACCACGAGGGTGCCGCGGGTCGGCCGGTCCAGGCCGGCCACGAGGTTCAGCAGCGTGCTCTTGCCACAGCCGCTCGGGCCGATGACGGCCACGAACTCCCCGGGTGCCACCGTGAGGCTCACCTCCGCCAGCGCCGACACCGCCACCTTGCCATCCCGGTAGATCTTGGAGACATCCGCCAGGCGGATCACGGCCCCTCCCCGCCCGGAGCGAAGCGCATCGGGGGAACGGCCTCCCAGGGGAAGGCGGTCCGCTCCCCTTCCAGAACCGCCTGCGCCGCCTCCCGGCAACCGGCGAGGCCGTCCAGGAGCTCGTCCATGACCAGGCCATGAAAGTCCGGGCGGCCGGCCTCGGCCTTGCGCAGGCCATATCCCAGGACCCGGACGCCGCCCCGCCAGTTTTCGAGCTGGAAGTGGTAGAGCCCCACGGCCGCCTGGATGATCCCCTGCAGGACGGTCCGATCGGGGCCCCGCGGTTGCTCCATCCAGACCGGCTCCAGGAGCTCATGAGTCTCGAAGTACAGATGCGCGTTGTAGAGGGCCGCCGCGGACTCCAGGGTGCCCGCCAGCCCCGACCGCCGGGGCCCGCCCCGCGCGGCGAACGACTCCGCCGCGGCCCAGTAGGCCTCCACCCGTTCCGCGACCGCCGGCAGGTACTGGGCGTAGGCGGGGGCCAGGGCCAGCCGGCCGTCGGAGACGGGGGCCAGGACCGGGATGTCGCGCAGCGCCTCGCGGACGGGGGAACTCGCCATCCACGGGGGGCGCGGGGGCGGGGTCTCCAGCGTGCGAGCCCGGACGCTGCCGTCGGGGGACCGGAGCGCGAGATGGCAGAAGTGGCGAAATGCCCAGAGGGGAGCCGCGCGGGTCGGGTCGGTCACCGCCGAGACAACGAGGTGGGCCAGGGGGTCGCGGAGGGGCTTCGGAAAGCGCATGACAGCCTTGACGGGGATTCTAGCCCGAGGGCACCGGATTGCCAAGGCGGGGAAAAATCCCCCTTGCGGCGGATCCCGAGGCCTTGCATAATGCCCAGCGCCCCAGCGGGGAGCCGGGTCCAATTCTTGCACTCAGCAGGCCACGGCGCCCAGGCCGGTTTCTGACCAGAATCCAGTCCCGGTAGATCCAATGAAAGGAGGTCACTGGTGAGGAAACGAGTGGCGGTCCTAATGGCGATTGTGCTGGCGGGGATCCTCTGCGCCGGCCCAGTCGCGGCAGAACAGGTGGATGAAACCGTATATAACGACTACTTTTTCCGGCCGGTTGGCTATGCGCTGCACCCGGTCGGGGTCGCCCTCGATCTGGCCCTCGTCAAGCCGGGAACCTTTTTCCTCTGCATCACGCCCTGGCTCTTCGGGCTCAGCCCCGGCGAGTGCCCCCAGGAGCGCGCGACCCCCTTCGGCGACTGACCGCAGCCAACGAGTTCCTTCCACCAAGCCCCGGCCTCCTGCCGGGGCTTGGCATTTTCAAGGGACAGCCGGTGAAGACGGCCGAAAATCCGTGCCCGATGGGCCTTTAAGCCAACACCGGTTTGGATGCCCAATGGCGAAAAAGTCTCGTGTGGATAACCCCATCCGCCATTCCCAGCGCCGGTCCTGAGGGACGTCTTCCCTCTTCATCCATTCTGAAGAGCAGATCTATCCTGTAATTCTAAATAGTTATACGCTTCACGCCCCTGTGATGATCCCGGGACGGGGCGCCCCGGCAGTGGATGCAACTCACGGAATCCCCGGCTGTGGATAAGGTGTGAGCAAGCGGAGCGCGGTAACCACCGGAAAAATGGACCCGTCTGGACCCGGCCCCCCCGTTCCATGAGACCCGGCCGGAGTAGAGTGTCGATTCGGGACCAGGAAAATGGCGTCTGAACCTTCATGTGCTCCAGACTTCGGGGTTGATCGCCATGGTGGGGCGCTTTCCCTCGAGGGCCATGAGGACCTGCTCGGCAGCCGTGACGGCCATGCGCCGCATGCTGTCCTCCGTGTGGGCGGCGATGTGGGGAGTGATGAGGACCTGCTCGAGGGCGAGGAGGGGGTTTCCCGGGGCCGGAGGCTCCGGCTCCGTCACGTCAATCCCGGCCCCGGCGAGCCGCCCGCTCCGGACGGCTTCGGCCAGGGCGTGATCGTCGATCACCCCGCCCCGCGACGTATTCACCAGGATCGCCCCCGGCTTCATCAGGGCGAACGCCTCCCGGTTCATGAGGTGGCGGGTCTCGGCGGTGAGCGGAGCGTGCAGCGTGACGATGTCGGCCGCCCGCAGCAGATCGGGAAACGCCACCGGCTCCGCGCCCCGCCGCCGGATCTCCTCGGGGGAGAGCGCGGGGTCGTAGGCGACCCGGTGCATCCCGAAGGCAGCGGCCAGTTCCGCCACCCGCACCCCGACGCGCCCCATCCCGACGATGCCCAACGTTCGCCCGGTGAGCCCCGTGTACAGTCTTCCGCGGAGGGCTTCCCAGGCCCCCTGCCGGACGCCTGCGTTCACCGCCAGCAGACGCTTCCCCACCGCCAGCATGAGGAGGAAGGTGTGCTCCGCCACGGCGTCGGTGTTGGCCCCGAGGGTCACGCAGACCGGGATGCGCCGCCGCGTCGCGGCGGCCACATCGACGTTGTCCACCCCGACCCCGTGCCGGGCGATCACCTTGAGGCGCGGGGCCCGGGAGAGGAGGGACTCCGTCACGCGCCCCTTCACCCGGAGGATGAGCCCGTCGGCCGGCGCCAACGCCGCGGCCAGCCCCGCCTCATCGTGGGCCGCCGCATACCGGATCGTCGCCGCCCGCTCCAGGAGGGCCACGCCATCCGGATGGATGGGTTCCGTCAGGCAGACGGTGAAGGATCCCCTGCTCACAGGACCCCCACCTCCTGCAGCACCCCGCGCAGGCGGGCCCGCTCCTCGGCCGAAAGGGGCCCCACCGGCCGCTTGCAGGCCGCGGAGGGGAGGAGCCCCTGCATCACCAGCGCCTCCTTCAGCATGGCCGGGAACGTCCCGATGCCGAAGGCCAGCCTGAGGGGGGCCAGTTGCCGCTGCAGGGCGGCCGCTCCCGGGAAGTCCCCGGCGAGGGCAGCGGCGTGGATCGCCGCGCAGAGACGGGGGGCCACGTTCGCCGTGGCGGCCACCGCCCCCGCGGCCCCGTAGGCCAGCGCCCCGTAGATGAGCGTATCCCGCCCCATGATGACCTTGAACCCCGGCGGGCAGCGGCGGATCAGCTCCGCAGTCTGGGTCAGGTCCCCGGTGCTGTCCTTGATGCCGGCGAAGTTCTCGCAGGCGCCCGCCAGGCGCAGGATCGTCTCGATCGCGAGGGCGACCCCCCCGGCCCGCTCCGGGTTGTTGTAGGCGAGGACCGGGATCCGGACCGCGCGGCAGATCGCCGCGTAGTGGTCGAACAGCTCGGCCTGCGACGGCCGGCAGTAGTAGGGGGTGATGACCGAGACCGCATCGGCCCCCATCGCCTCGGCTTCGCGGGCAAGCGCCACCGACTCGGCCGTGGTGACGGTCCCCACGTTCGGCATGACCGGCACCCGCCCGGCCGCCTCCTCGATGCACCAGGCGATGAGGCGGCGCTTCTCCTCGTCCGTGAGGGCGTAGAACTCCCCCGTGCTCCCCGCCGGAAAGAGCCCCTGGACCCCCTCCGCGAGGAGGTGGCTCACCAGCTTGCGGAAGGCCCCCTCGTCCAGACGCTCATCGGGGGTCAGGGGGGTGACCAGTGCAACGATGATCCCGTCCAACTCCTTCCCCATGGTCTCCCTCCGCGCATGGCGTCTCAGAGACTGTGCTCAGCCCGCTCGATCTTCTCCGCCTCCAGGACCACGGCTGGCCGCTCGGGCCCCGCGACCGGGCCGGGCGCGACAGGGGCCGGCAGGAGACGCTGGGCCGCCAGGACGCCGGCGAGCAGGAGCGCACCCACCAGATCCGTGAGCAGCCCCGGCTTGATCAGGAGGAGGGCCCCGGCCACCAGCATCACTCGCTCCCACACATACAGGGTGCGCCACAGGTACCCGTGCAGTCCCGCCGCCAGCGCGGTGACGCCGACCGACGCCGAGACCACGGTCGTCCCCACCGTGAACCAGTCTCCGATGAAGAGGAGGGAGGGGCCGTAGACGAACATGAAGGGGACGACGAAGCCGGTGGCGCCCAGTCGGACGGCGGCGAGTCCGGTCTGCCAGAGGTTCGAGCCGCTGATGCCGGCGGCGGCGTAGACCGCCATCGCCACCGGCGGGGTGATGGCGGAGATGATGGCGAAGTAAAAGACAAAAAGGTGGGCGGCGATCGGCAGGACGCCGAGCTTGATCAGCGCCGGGATCAGGAGCGCCGCCTGGACGATGTAGGCCGGCGTGGTCGGCATCCCCATCCCCAGGACGATTCCGGCCACCATGGTCAGGACCAGGGCCGGCATGAGGGAGTCCCGGGCCACCGCCAGGACGAGGCCGGTGAACTGGAGGCCGAGGCCGGTGAGTGCGATGACCCCGATGACGATCCCGGCGCAGGCGCAGGCCGCGGCCACCGGCAGGCTGTTGCGCGCCCCGTCGGCCAGCGCCTGGACGAGCGGGCGCCAGCCGAGCCGCGGCTCCCGCCAGGCGGCCTTCGCGAGGGCCGCGGAGCCTGCAGCTCCCACAACCCAGGGGAACGGCATCTGGCCGGAGAACCATGCGCCCACGGGGACCAGGACGCCCAGCGGCAGCGCGAGGGCGGGATGGGCGGCCAACACCGCGGTTCCCCACAGAGCCCAGAGGGCCGCATAGGGGGCGGTATAGCCCGCCAGCATCACTCCGAGGATGATCAAGACCGGGAGGAAGAGATGCCCCCGGGTCCGAAGCACACGCCACAGAGGGGGGAGCTCCTCTCGGGGGAGTCCCCGGAGCCCCGTGCGGCGGGCCTCGAAGTGGATGGCGACGAACACCGCCAGGTAGTAGAGGAGCGCGGGGATGAGGGCATGCTTGGCGATGGTGATATAGGGCATGCCCAGGAACTCGGCCATGACGAACGCGGCCGCCCCCATGACCGGGGGCATGATCTGCCCCCCCGTGGAGGCCACTGCCTCCACGGCCGCGGCGAAGGCCGGCCGGAAGCCTGTCCGCTTCATGAGGGGGATGGTGAGCCAGCCATCCACCATGACATTGGCCACCGCGCTCCCCGAGATGGTCCCGAACAGGCCGCTGGAGACGCAGGAGACCTTCCCCGGCCCCCCCGCGGTATGCCCGGTGAGGGCGGTGGCGAAGTCCGTGAACAACTGACCGGTCCCCGACTTCTCCAGGAAGGCGCCGAAGAGGACGAAGAGGATGACATAGGTGGCGGAGACGGCGAGCGGGATGCCGAAGATTCCCTCCGTGGAGAGGTAGAGCTGGTCCACCACCAGCTCCAGGGAGAAGCCCCGGTGCTGGAGCGGCCCGGGAAGGACCGGCCCGGCGAAGGCGTAGCCCAAAAAGAGAAGAGCCGTGAGGGGGAGGGCGGGGCCGAGGGTCCGCCGGGCCGCCTCCAGGACCAGGAGCATGAGGAGGATCCCGAAGAACAGGTCGCCCCGCGAGAGGGGATCGACCCAGATGTACCGGTTCACCACGTAGTCGTGATAGACGAACAGGTACCCGATCGCGGCCAGACCGGCCGCCAGGCACGCCAGGCCCGGGAGGGTGGGGCGCGTCGCCGGGGAAGGACGGCGGGCGGGGAACCAGAGGAAGATGAGGCTCAGGGCAAAGGCCAGGTGGGTCCCGCGAAAGTAGATGGCCTCCGGGACCCCGAAGGCTGCCGCCCAGATGTGGTAGCCCGACATGGCCACCGCGGCCGCGGCGGCCAGCCAGGCGAGCCCACCCCCGAGCTTGCGCACCGGGACCTCCTTGCGGTCACCGAGCACCGCCCCGGCGGGCGCCCTCCCGCCGGGGCGGCCCCGGTGGGAGGGCTAGCGGATGGCCAGGACGCCAGCCTCCCGGTAGTACTTGGCGGCACCCGGGTGGTACGGGACCCCCACGTCGAAGGCCAGCTCCTTGAGGTCGAGGCCCTTCACGGCCTGCACCACGTTGCCGAGGTCGGCTGCATGTTTGTGCAGCGCCTTGGTGATCCGGTAGACGAGGTCCTCCGAGAGATCGGCCCGCGCGATGAGATGCGTGTATGTCCCGAAGGTGGTGACATCTTCTTCCACGCCGGGGTAGGTCCCCTTCGGGATGACCCGCTTCGCGTACCCCCGGTTGAGCTTCTGGAGGCCCTCGAAGTCCGCCGCCGTGATCCCGACCAGGCGGATCTTGTGGGAGGCCGCGACGTCCAGGATGGCGCCCGCCGGGACCGTGGTCACCAGGCTGAAGACCTGGGCGTGGTTGTCCTTCATCTGGCTGACGGAGTCGCTATAGGAGACGTGGCTCACGCTCCGCAGGTCCTTGTAGGAGAGGCCGTGGATCTGGAGCAGGTCGCGGGTCATCTGCTCTCCCGTGTTCCCCTTCTGCTGGGTGGTCAGGGCCCGGCCCCGGAAGTCCTTGACCGACCGGATCCCCGTGTCCTCCCGCACGACGACCTGGAAGTACTGGAGGTAGAGGGTCGCCACCTGCCGGACGTTCCGGGTGGGTTCGGTGAACGGGTCGCGTCCCAGCACCCCGTCCACGGTGGAGGAGGAGTTCCCGAAGCCGAGCTCGGCCTTCCCCACCTCGACCCCCTTCACGTTCGCAATGCCCGCGCCCGGGACGACCGAGGCGCTGACCCCCGGCACCTCCCGCTTGATGATGTCGGCGATGGCCCCGCCGAGCGGGTACCAGGAGCCGCCCTGGGGGCCGGTCATGAAGCGCAGCTCCGTCGCCGCCGCCGGGCAGGCGGACACGAGCGCGAGGCTGAGGAGAACCAGCGCGACGCAACGTCGGTGGGACATGACTCACCTCCTTGGGTGGCTCACCGGCACCGGGGCCGGATGGGTAGGCGCCGCGAGTCTAGCCCAGGCCCCCCGGCGCGTTCAAGGGGTCCCGGAGGGGGCGAGGAGCCCGGCCGCGCGTTCCGCCGCGGCCGCGGCCTCCACCTCCCCCGCCTCCCGGAGGATGCCGGCCAGGTGCCCGTAGAGCTGGCGCCGGAGGGCGGTCTCGCTCTCCGGAGCCGCGGCCAGCGCCGCCTCGATCTCACCCCGCGCGCCGGCCAGGTCCCCCCGCCGCTTCGCCAGCAGGCCCAGGGTGTCCCGCACATAGGGGGCGAGCCGGGGCTCGCGGGCGAGGGCATCCCGCGCGAGCGCCTCCGCCTCTTCCAGGCCCGTGTCCTGCAGGAGGAGGCTCCAGGCCAGGTTGTTCCGCAGGAGCGCGCTGTCCGGGTCCTGGCGGAGGGCCCGGCGGAAGTAGGCCTCAGCCTCCCCCGGCTGCCCCGCTCCCACCGCCAGGTTCCCCAGGCCCAGAAGGGGGCCAGCCGACTCCCCCGCCTTCAGGGCTGTCTCGTACTCCGCCCGCGCCAGCTCGGCTTTTCCCTGCGCCTCGTAGGCGGCCCCCAGCGCCGTGTGCTCCGCGGGACTCAGGGGATCCCGGAGAACAACCAGGCGGGGGAAGGCCCCGCAGGCCTCAAGCAGGAGGAGCCCCGCCAGCAGGGCTGCCCGGAGGGGGTTCCACCAGCAGCGCCCACTGACCCGACGCCTGCCACCGCCAGGCGAAGTCGTCATAGGAGAAGACCCGCTCCCGGTGCCGCCCGTCGTGGGCCAGGAAGGCACGCGGCCCATCGGCGTACCCCACCACCACGACGTAGTGCCAGGTGGGTATGAGGCGCGACCCCACGTTCAGGAGGGCGATGATCGGGCGGCCCGCCCGCAGTGCCGCCTTCAGCGCGTCGGCGCTCTGGGGGAGCAGCACAGCCCGCAACCCCCGCTGCTCCGCGTAGAGGAGGAGGTCCAGGCTGAGGGTCCCCTTGAGCCGGGGGAGGTAGATCGCCTCGGCGATCGCCGCGGGCTCGGCCGAGATCCCCCAATAGGCGAGAATGCTCGCGACCGCCGCGGGGCCGCACTGGTACTCCTCCTGCGGGAAGAAGGGGACGGGGAGGATCCGGCCGCCCTCCGGGGCCGCGGCAACGGCCGCCCGCAGCGCCTCCGCCGAGGGCCCGGCGCAGGCCGCGAGCAGGAGGAAGCCCGCGGCCAGGCGCACGTGCCTCATTTGGTCACGATGATCCTGGTGTCCGTGATTTTCAGGATGACGATGATGATCAGCACGATGAGGAGGACACCGATGACGATCCCGAGCCCATCCCCGCCCGCCTGCAATCCCTCGAGACGGCTGGCCACCGCATGGATCTGCTCATCCGTCATCTGGGGGAGGCGGCCCTGGATCTCCTCCGCCGAGAGGCCCAGGTCGGCCAGCCGCTGGCGGACCAGCTTCCGCTCCAGGAAGCCCTGGATGGCGGTGAGCCCGGCGGCGCGGTCGGGGGCGGCCAGGGCCAGAGCGGTCGGGACGGGGGCCGCCTCGGCAGGAACCGGGGCGGCGGCGAGCCCCCCCATCCACGCCACCAGGATCCAGACGAGGCAGCGCCAGGGGGAGGATCGGGAGACCCCGAAGCGGATGGTGGCCATCGCTCGCCTCCTTTGGGGAACAGGAGAGAGAGGAAGAACAAGAAGACGCCGCGGGGCGGGATGCCCCGGTGTGGTCCCGGTATCTTAGCGGAAGGCCCGGATGGCAGCAAGGCCTAGAGGAACGCGAGGAGGTCGGGGAGATGCCGGATCGTATGGTCCGGCTGCGGATCCGCGGGGTGGAGACTCAGCCCCTCCCGGTTCACCCAGACGCAGGGCATCCCCACCCCCCGCGCCCCGGCGACATCCACGCTGAGACTGTCCCCGACGAAGAGGCCTGCGGCGGGGAGGATCCCCAGCGCCCGGCAGGCCAGATCAAAGATCTCGCGGCGCGGCTTGCGAAAGCCCACGTCCGCCGAGATCAGCGTGACCTCGAAGATCCCGTCGAAGCCGTGGCGCGTGAGCAGCGCCCGGGCGGTCCCGCCGTGGTCGAAGTTGCTCACCAGGCCGACCCGGTACCGCGAGGCCAGGGAGCGCACGACCTCCCGCCGTTCCGGCGGGCAGGTGGTCGCCGCCGCCACCGCCCCCATGTGGGCCTCCACCACCGCCGCCCGGAGGGCAGCCGTCCCCTCCGTGTCCGGGAGGCCCAGGCGCACGAAGCAGCGGGTGATGCGCTCGGCCGCCGTCACCTCGATCCCGTCCCGGTCCCGGAGCGCATTCACCTCCCGGAGGCTCTCGGCGAAGGCCTCGGTGAAGCGCTCCAGGGAGATGGCGGGATAGGCCTCACGGACCGCGGCGTGGGCAGCGGCACCGGTGGTCCGGATTTCCTTCCCCGCCACCGTCACCAGGGGGAGACGGTCCCGCTCGAAGTCCACCAGCGTATCGAACAGATCGAACAGGACGGCAGCGGGCCGGGTCTTCACCGGGGCACCGCTCCCGGCTCCGCCGGCCGCCCCATGCTCTCGCGGACGTTCGCGAGCATCTGCCGGGCGGCCGCCGCGCGCGCATCCGTCGGGGCGACGGCGATGAGCGTCTCCCACACCCTGACACCGTCGCGCGGGCGGCCGGCCTGGAAGTAGGCCAATCCCTTCTCAAACAGGGGGAGGGGGGCGTGCGGATCGATGCTGAGGGCCTTGTCGAAGGCCCGGTGGGCCTCCTCGAAGCTCCGGGCGCGGGCGAGGATCACGCCGAGTTGGGTGATGGCCTCCACGTTCCGGGGATCCCGCTCCAGGATTCCCCGGTAGATTTCGAAGGCCTTCCCTACCTCCCCCCGATCCACCAGAGCGCGGGCCTCCTCCAGAGGACCGGAGCCGGCCACGGGGCTGCCCCGGCCCATCCCGAGGCCGCCCACGCCCCCGGTGGGCGACCCGTCCGGGCCGCGCGGGCCGAGGGAGGTGGCCAGGAAGTAGCCCAGCGCGAGGCCGAGGGCTAAGATGGCGGTCAGGAGGAGAGCCAGCCGCAGGCCGCGGGTCCTCGGGCCGGGTCGCACTTCCCCCGGGGCCCCGGTGCGCCGGCGGGGGCGCTCCATTGGGGGCGGGAGCGGGGCTCCCGCGCCCAGGGTCTCCAGCCCCCGCAGCGTCTCGGCGGCTGCCGCCTCGAGCTGGGCGCGGGTCTGGCGGTAGTCCGCCTCCGCGATGCTCCCTGCCGCGAAGTCGAAGTCCAGGTCGCGGATCTGCCCGTACAGATCGCGCTTCTGCCGGAGGAGCTCTCCCCGGGGATCCGGAGCCTGCTCCGGCGGGACACCGGCAGGGTGGTGGCCCCGGAGGAGGGGCCAGGCGACGGCAAGGGCAGCCACCGCGAACAGGAGCGCGAGGAGCGCGACCGTCACGCCGGAGGCCCCCCTTCGGTCGCCTCCAGCTCTCGGCGAACCCGCTCCAGGGAGGCGGGGTCGGGGAAACGATGCGCTTCGGCCCCGGCGCGGGCCTTGGCCCGCGAGTTCCAGCGCCGGACCACGACGAAGATCCCCACGGCCCCGGCCAGGACGGCGGCGAGAGGGAGGATCCATACGAGGAGATTGAACCCGCTGGCCCGCGGCGAGAGGAGGATCCACTCGCCATACTTGCTCACGAAGTAGGCGAGGACCTCCTCCCGGGTCTCGCCCCGTTCCAGGCGCTCCCGGATGAGGCCCCGCATCTCCTTCGCCATCTCGGATGGGGAATCCCCCACCGAGAGGTTCTGGCAGACGGGACAGCGGAGCTCCATGGCGATGTGATGGACTTCCTCTTCCGGCACCGCGCCCGCCCCCCCCGGGAGGAAGGCGAGCAGGATCGCGCCACCCGCCAGCAGCGAGACCATCGACCGCCGCCTCATGGCTTCTCCTCTCGCCGGCCGGGCCACAGGGCCGTCAGCGCCCCCACCAGGATGACCACCCCCCCCAGCCAGATCCAGGAGATCAGCGGGTTGACCAGGGCCTTCACCGTCGCCTGGCTCCCGTCCCGGGCGAAGGACGCCAGGATCAGGTAGAGGTCTTCCCGGAGCCCGTAGCGGGCATCCACGCTGGCGAAGGGGGAATCGTACCCCTGGTAAAACCGCTGCGCCGGCTTCAGGACCCTCCCGGGCCGGCCGTCGGTACTGACGGTGAAGGCCCCCCAGACGCGGAAGTGCGTGGGCGCCTCGGCCCCCTCGAGGCCGTCGAAGCGCACCGTGTAGCGCCCCACCTGGAACGATTCCCCGGGCGCGAGGGCCGCCTCCCGCTCCAGCTTGTAGGTACTGGAGCCGACGATCCCAATCGTCAGGAGGACGACCCCCAGGTGGACGATGAGGCCGCCGTAGCGGCGCCGGTTCCTCTCGACCAGTCCCCGGAAGGCGGTGCCCCACCCCTCCCCCTGCAGCCGCCGGCGCGCGCGCATCCCCCGCCCGAACTCCATGACCACCGTGGCGCCGACGAACGCGGGGAGGACAAAGCCCAGGACCGGAAAGAACCCGCGAACCCCCGCCACCATCAGGAGAGCCGTCGCGAGGGCGGCCGTAGCAGTCGGCCCGACGACGTTGCGCCTGAGGCTTGCCCAGGAGGCGCGCCGCCAGGGGATGACGGGCCCCACCCCCATGAGGAAGAGGAGGGCGAGGCCGATCGGGACGTTCACGTAGTTGAAGAACGGGGCTCCCACGCTCACCTTCACCCCCCGGACCGCCTCGGCCAGGAGGGGGAAGATGGTCCCCAGGAAGACGGTGAAACAGAAGGCCACCAGCAGGAGGTTGTTCAGCAGGAACGCGCTCTCCCGGGAGACGAGGGAGTCCAACTCCCCCGGGACCCGGAGCTGCTCCGCCCGCCAGAGCAAGAGCCCGAGGGTGCCGAGCACGACCGTCGCCAGGAACGCGAGAAAGAAGATCCCCACCGGCCCCTCGGCAAAGGCGTGGACCGAGGAGAGGATGCCGCTCCGGGTCAGGAACGTCCCGAAGATGACCAGCGCGAACGTCAGGGTGATCAAGACCAGGTTCCAGACCTTGAGCATTCCCCGCTTCTCCTGGATCATCACCGAGTGCAGGAAGGCGGTCCCGGTGAGCCAGGGCATGAAGGAGGCGTTCTCCACCGGATCCCAGGCCCAATACCCGCCCCACCCCAGCGTCCGGTAGGACCACCAGCCCCCGTAGAGGATCCCGGCGGTCAGGAAGAGCCAGGCCAGCACGGTCCACCGGCGGGTGAGGGTCAGCCACTCGTTCTCCAGCCGGCCCGTGAGCAGGGCCGCGAAGGCGAAGGCGAAGGGGACCGAAAACCCCACGTACCCGTGGTAGAGCAGGAGGGGGTGGACGAGCATGTCGGTCACCTCCAGCAGCGGGTTCAGCCCCCGCCCGTCCGGCGGGACCGGGGCGTGCTGCTGGAAGGGGTTCGTGACGGCCGCCAGGAGGACCAGGAAGAAGGCGGAAATTCCCATGAGGACGCCCAAGGCGTGGGGGGCGAGCGGGTGGGGCCGCCGCCGGAACCGGAAGACGACGAGGGCGATGAAGAGGACCTGCAGCCACTCCCACAGGAGGATGGAGCCCTCCAGGTTCCCCCACAGGCCCGCGATCTTGTACCGGATCGGGCTGGCCTTGGTGCTCACGTTGGCCACGTACCGGATGGAGAAGTCGCTGGTGACGAGGGCGTACTCCATGACGAGCAGCGCCAGCGTGACGAGGCCGAAGCTCACGAGGACGCTCCGCTCGGCGCTGGCGAGCAGGGGCGGGAGGCGCCGGCGGCTTCCCACCAGGAAGGCCACCGCCCCGTAGAGGGTCACCAGGAGGGCGAGGACCAGCGTGAAGTGCCCGAGCTGAGCCGTCATGACCCCGGCTTCTCCTGGAGGAGGGACCGGAAGCGCTCCCGCAGGGCGGCCTTCCCCTCCCCTTCCCGGGGCGGCCGGTACTCCTCGGAGTGCTTGGCCAGGATCTGACTCGCCTGGAAGACCCCTTCCGCCGTGATCGTCCCCTCCACCACCGCTCCGCGTCCCTCAGCAAACAGATCGGGGGGAACCCCCCGGTGCCGGACGGGAACCATTGCGACGCCGTCCGAGAGGCGGAAGGCGAGCTCCAGGGTGCGGGGGTCCCACTGGATCGAGCCCGACTCCACCATCCCCCCGACCCGAAGCGCCTTCCCGACGGCACTCGTCCCCTGCTCCTTGAGCTCCGTGGGGGTCACGAAGTAGACCAGGGTCTCCTGCAGGCCCCCGAAGATCAGGTAGCCCAGCGCCCCCGCGACCACCAGGCCGCCCAGCACGAACTTGACGTGCCGCGGCTTCACGGCCGTGCTCCTCCCGTGAGCCGGGCGAGAGTCCGACGGGCCGCAGCCAGCCGCCGACGGACCCGCACCTGGTAGGCGAGCAGGGCGATGCCTGCCAGCAGGTAGGCGGCGCTGACGTAGCCCCAGGGTCCCACGGTCACTCCTCCAGCCGGCGGCGCAGGAGCTCCGCCTCGAGACGGCCCAGCTCTACCCGCTGCGCCAGGAGGAAGGCGTACAGGAGGGCAAACGCTGCGAGGTTCAGCAGCAGGGGAAAGAGGAGAGCAGGATCAATCGCCCCGCGCGCCAGCGAGGAGGGCTGGTGCAGCGTCCGCCACCACTCGACGGACTTGTGGATGATGGGGATATCCAGAAACCCCAGGATCCCCACCACGGCAGCGTAGCGGGCCCCCCGGCTGGGGTCCTCGACCGCGGCCCGGAGCAGCAGGTACCCGAGGTAGATGAGCAGCAGAATGGCGGTCGTGGTGAGCCGGGCGTCCCAGGTCCACCAGGCTCCCCAGGTCGGCTTCCCCCAGATCGCCCCCGCGGCGATGGTGAGGGCCGTGAAGAGCACCCCGAGCTCCGCCGAGGCGTGGGCCAGGATGTCCCAGCGCTCCTGCCGGGTAGCCAGGTAGGCGATGCTTCCGGCGAAGACGACGAAGAAAGCCAGGTAGGCGACGAGCACCGTCGGGACGTGCAGGTACATGATCCGCTGCACCTCCCCCTGCACCACGTCCGCCGGGGCTCGGACCAGTCCCGCGTACAGGCCGCTGAGGAGCGCCGCCCCGGCGGCAAGGCCCAGGGGAGTCACGAGGCGGGAGCGGCCCGACCCCATCATCACTCCTCCACCACCCACTCGAAGGCGAAGAGGGATACGGTCAGGAAGGTCAGGTCGAAGAGGCCAAGGAGGGTGAGCCACGGGAAGGCCTCGGCCCGTCCCGCCCCCAGGAGGAACGCCTCCGTCGCCTTGACCGCCGCGAGCAGGACCGGGACCACGAAGGGGAGCAGGAGGAGCGGGAACATCACCTCGCGGGCCCTGAGGTGCATCGTCATGGCGGAAAACAGCGTCCCGACGGCGGCGAACCCCACCGTCCCGAGAGCCGCGGTGATGACCAGCCCGGGCAGGGGCTCCCACAGGGGCATGTTGTAGAAGAAGGCGAAGCAGGGGAGGACGGCTGCCTCCAGCGCCAGCATGAAGAGGATGTTCCCCAGGAGCTTTCCCAGATAGAGCGCCCCCCGGTCTCCCGGGTAGAGGAGGAGCCCCTCCAGGCACTCGTTCTCCCGCTCCACCTGGAAGGCCCGCGTGAGCCCCAGCAGCCCGGTGAGGACGAAGGCGACCCACAGGATCCCCGAGGCGGCCTGCGTGAGCCGGGCCCGGTCCGGCCCGAGGGCGAACCCGAAGACCAGCAGGACCAGGGCGGCGAAGAAGAGAAGCCCGTTGAGGGTCTCCTTGCTCCGCCCCTCCGTGAGGAGGTCCTTGCGGGCGATCGCCCAGACCCGCTCCGCGCTCACCCGCCCCCCTCCCCGGCGGCGGCGGCGTAGGCCGCCCGGAGGACCTCCAGCCCTCCCGGCCGCGCCGGGCCGTCGTGGACGAGGCGCCCGTTCACGAGGAGGGCGGCCCGCCGGCACGCGGCATACCCCCGCGCCAGGTCATGGGTCGCCATCAGGACCGACGCCCCCCGGGCGAGGAGCTCGGCCACAACCTCCACCAGGAGGGCCACGGCCGCCTGGTCCAGGTTGGTGAAGGGCTCGTCCAGCAGGAGGACGGCCGGCTCCGCCAGGATCACCTTGGCCAGGGCCAACCGGCGCTTCATCCCGCTCGAGAGGGCCCGGACCCGCTCCCCCGCGGCCTCGGCCAGCCCGACCCGTTCCAGGAGGGGCCCGAGCCCCACCCCGTCCCGCCGCCGCATGGCCGCGGCGAACTCCAGATTCTCCCGCACCGTCAGGTCCTCGTAGAGATGTGTCCCGTGGGCCAGCAGGGCCAGGCTCCCCCGGATCTGCTCCTGCTCCGTGCGCAGGTCGAACCCGGCCACCCGGCCACTCCCCCGAGTGGGGGTGATGAGGGTGGCGAGGATCTTCAGGAGGGTGGTCTTCCCCGCGCCGTTCGGGCCGAAGAGCGCCAGGGACTCTCCGGGACCCAGCGTGAGGTCCACCCCTCGCACGGCCCAGGTTCCCCCGAACGCCTTCCCGATTCCCAGCAGCTCGATCCCCCCCCTCCGCAAGCCGGAGTGGGCGCCGTCCTGGCTCATCTCAACCCATCCCCACGCCCGCCACTGCCCACACCCCTGATGCCTCCGGAATGGGCCCACAGCGGCAGCACAGCGCCGCCATCACCGGGAGCGGAACGCGGCAGCGCGCGGAGGAGGCGAGCCCGCAGGGCAACGATGCAGGTTCATCGCAAGTTTAGCCGAGGGATGCGAGGCGCACAAGGCCACCCGCTACCGAGGGAGGAGAACCTCCACGACACCGCTCCGGGAGCCACCGGGGGTCGGCCCTCCGGCCACCGCGTACAGGCCGGGACCCAGGACCGCCGCCCCGAGCCCGTGCCGCGCCGTCGGCATCGGAGGGCCGGGAGCCCAGCGATCCGTCACAGGATCGTAGGCCTCGACCGTCGCGAAGGTCCCGCTCGGCGCTTCCCCCCCCATGACCACGATCTGGCCCAGCCAGAGAGCGGCCGCGATCCCGCTCCGGGGGGTGGGAAGGTCTGCTCGGCGCTCCCAGCGGTCCGCCCCGGGATCGTAGGCCTCCACCACTGCCAGGTTGCGCGCGTAGCTTCCCCCGACCCGACCACCGATGGCGTACAGCCGCCCCGAGGCCGCGACCGCCGCCAGGTGATCCCGCCCCGTGGGAAGGGACGCCCGCCGATCCCAGCGATCCGCCACCGGGTCATAGGCCTCCACGGCCCGGCTGCTCC
>DASYVA010000038.1 GCA_036000645.1 Candidatus Methylomirabilis sp. | reverse complement strand
GGAGATCGACGACGACGCCCTCTTCCGTCAGCCGGACCTCGAGCGGGTCCACGGTATCCGGCGCCGCGACGGATCCGGACGCCCGCCCACGCCGCTCGAGGGCGAGGCCGCGCGGATCGACGCTCTGGACCACCGGGGGGTGGCCGGGCGCGTGATCGAGTTCGACGGGGAGCTGGGTCTCCTCATCGGGGGCGGGGGGGCCAGCCTGGCCGCCTTCGACGCCATCCGCCGCCACGGCGGGAGACCGGCCAACTACTGCGAGATCGGGGGGAATCCCAGCGTCCGGAAGGTCCAGGCCCTGACCGAGCTCCTCCTGCGCAAGCCCGGCGTCAGACGCCTCGGCGTCATCATGAACGTGGTCTCGAACACCCGAGTGGACCTGGTCGCCCGCGGGGTCATCAAGGGATGTCTCGCGGCGGGGCGCGAGCCGCGCGCGACGATCAGCGTGTTTCGGGTCCCGGGCTCCTGGGAGGAGGAAGGGGGGAAAATTCTCCGGAAATACGGCATCCCCTTCTGCGACCGGACGGTCTCGATCGACGAGGCCGCCCGGCTCGCCGCCCGGGCCCACTGACCGAAGCGAGGAGCGCAATGAAGATCACCCGGGAAACGCCCGTCGGCCTGATCGGCCTCGGCCACATGGGAAGGGGCGTGGCCGAGAACCTGCTCAAGCACGGATTCCGCCTGACGATCCATGAACGGAGCGAGCGGGTGCGCCAGTGGGCGGCCGGGCGGAGCGGGGTGCATCTCACCCCCTCCCTCCGGGCCCTCGGCGCAGCGAGCAAGGTTGTCCTGCTCCTGGTCACGGATCACCGGGCGGTGAACGAGGTCCTGTACTCCGCCGAGGGGATCCTCGCCGGCCTCCGCGGCGACAGCCTGGTCATCGACATGACGACGGGCGATCCCACCGCCGCCGTCGAGAACCACCGCAAGGTCGCGAAGCGGGGGGTGCGGTTCCTCGAGGCGCCGATGACGGGTGGCGCCGTCGGCGCGCGGGAGGGCACACTGCTGCTGATGGCGGGGGGCGACCGGCGTCTGTGTCGGGACTGCCAGCCCCTGTTCTCCGCCATCGCGCGGAAGGTGGTCTACGCCGGGGGCCCCGGCCAGGGGATGACCGTCAAGCTCCTGCAGAACCAGCTCTCCTTTACCCTCTTCCTGGCCACCTGCGAGGCGTTCTGGATGGGGAGGACCCTGGGGTTCGAGGAGTCCTTGCTCCTCGACGTCTTCCAGAACAGCAACGCCCGGAGCTACGAGACCGAGCTCCGGTTTCCCCGGTTCATCGTTTCGGGCACCTTCCAGTCGGGCGCCGCAATCAAGACCGGCTACAAGGACCTGAAGCTGATCACCGACCTCGAGCACCGCCTCGGCATGGACCTGCCCCTCGCGACCACCATCCGGCGGTACTGGGAGGCCGCCATGGACCGCGTGGGGGGCGACGCTGACTTCAGCCGGATCTACCAGTTCGTGAGCGGCAAGAAGGACCTGAAGACGCTCACCGCCCGCCTGCGGACGGCAAGACCGTCTCGCGGGCGCTCGCCCAGGACGGTGGGCGCGCGCCGAGGCACGCAGAGTGGCCATCCTCGCTGACGAGAAGACGCGGATTCTGGTGCAGGGGATCACGGGGCGCGAGGCGGCCACCTTCGTCAGGGACAGCCTGGAGTACGGTGCGAAGGTCGTGGCGGGCGTGACCCCGGGCAAGGGGGGTGGCGCGGTCCACGGGGTGCCCGTCTACGACACGGTGGCCGCCGCCCTCGCCGAGCACCCGGCCGGCGCCACGGTCATCTCGGTCCCGCCGGCGGCGGCCCGGGCCGCCGCCCTGGAGGCCCTCGCCGCCGGGCTCCGCCTCCTGGTCATCGTGACCGAGCGTGTCCCCCGCCGGGACGTCGCAGAGATCCTCTGCGTCGCGCAAGAGTGCGGGGCCACCGTGGTGGGACCCAACTCCCTCGGGATCCTCTCCCCGGGGAAGACCAAGGTGGGAATGGTGGGGGGACCGGCCGCCGACGTGCGGAAGGCCTACGCGCCGGGGCCGGTGGGGATCCTGTCCCGGAGCGGGGGGATGACGACGGAGATCGCCAACCTCCTGACGCAGCACGGCATCGGCCAGTCCACCTGTGTGAGCATCGGGGGGGATCCCCTGGTGGGCTCAACCTTCCGAGACCTCCTCCCGGCCTTCGCGGCCGATCCCGAGACGGCCGCGGTCGTCCTGTTCTGCGAGCCGGGGGGGACGGCGGAGGAGGCGGTGGCCGGGCAGGTCAGGGCCCAGGGCCTCCCCCTCCCCATGGTGGCCTTCGTTGCCGGCCGCTTCGCCGACGAGATCCCCGGGGTCCGCTTCGGCCACGCCGCCGCCATCGTGGAAGGAGAACGGGGGAGCACCCGGAGCAAGATCGCCGCGTTCCGGGAGGCCGGCATCCCCGTGGCGGACGCCTTCTCCGACATCGTCCCGATGATCGCGCGGCTCCTCTGAGGGGAGTCCAGATGGCCAGAGGCTCGGAGGGGAACGGATGAGCACGGCGGCCGAGGCCGCCCGCGGGATCTTCGTCCGCGTGGAGGTCAGCGAGGAGCGCTGCGTCGGCATCGCCGCCTGCGGGAAATGCCTGCCGGCCTGCCCGGTGAGTATCTTCATCCCCCGGGGGGACCGGATCGGGGTCCAGGAAGAGGACGAGTGCATCCTCTGCGATCTGTGCCTGCAGGCCTGTCAGCCCTACGATGCCATCCGGATCGTGAGGCTCTACGAGGAAACCCCAAGCGACCGAGGGTGAGCGATGACCAGGACGATCGCTGAGCAGCTCGCGGCCTTCACCGAACTCCTGGACGGGGAGGCCCTGCCCGAGGACGTCCGGCGCATGGCCCGGTGGTGCCTCCTGGACTGGCTCGGCTCGGCGGTGGCGGGGGCCAAGGCGAAGCCGACCGCCATCCTGCTCGACGTCGCCCGGGGGCTGGGCGGGACGCCCGAGGCCACCCTCCTCCCGGACGGCTCCAGGACCTCCGCTCCCCTCGCCGCGCTGGTGAACGCCGGCGCCTCCCACGTGGTGGAGATGGACGACCTGCACAAGCAGGCGGTCTTCCACCCGGGCGCCACCGTGATCCCCGCGGCGTTGGCGGTGGCGGAGCGCGAGGGCGCGTCGGGGACGGAGCTCCTCGCCGCCATCGTGGCCGGCTACGAGGTCGGGATCCGCCTCGGGGAGGCGGCGGGCCAGCGGCACTACGACTTCTGGCACACCACCGGGACCTGCGGCACCTTCGCCGCCGCGGCCGCCGCGGGCAAGCTCCTCGGCCTGGACACCCGGCGCCTCGCCGCCGCCTTCGGGAGCGCGGGGACGGTCGCCGCAGGCCTCTGGGAGTTCCTGGTGGACGGCGCCATGTCGAAGCAGCTGCATCCGGCCAAGGCGGCCCACGACGGGATCCTCTGCGCCCTCCTCGCCGAGCGGGGCTTCACGGCCGCCACCCGGATCCTGGAGGGGGAGAAGGGATTCCTCCGGGCGATGGCCCAGGGGGGGGATGCCGCCCGGCTCACCGAGGGGCTGGGGAGCGGGACGTTCCGGATTCTGGCGACCTCCTTCAAGGCTCACGCGGCCTGCTACCACATCCACTCCAGCATCGACGCCGCCCTGTTGCTCCGGGAGCGGCATCGGCCCGACCCGCAGAGCATCCGGTCGGTGACCGTCCGCCTCTACGGCGCCGCCTACCGGCTCCTCCAACCGGTGCAGCCGACGAGCCCCTACGCGGCCAAGTTCAGCGTCCCCTACTGCGTCGCCACGGCCCTCCTCCACGGGGCCGTCGGTCCGGACGCGTTCACGGAGGCCCGCCTCGCCGAGGAGGCGATCCGGGCCCTCCTCGCGAAGGTCCGGCTGGCCCACGATCCGACGCTGGACGGGGCCTACCCCGAACAGTGGCCCGCTGTCGTCGAGCTCGAGACGACGGCCGCCACCGACACCGTCCGGGTGGACATCCCCCGGGGGGATCCCGCTCACCCCACGAGCGAAGTGGACCTCCTGACCAAGTTCAACACGCTGACCGCAGCCCTCCCTCCGGAGGACCGCCGCCGCCTGGCGGAGACGTGCCTTGCCATGGAAAAGATCGAGAACGTGGCCGCCGCTCTGGAAGGCTTGAAATTTTCCGCGCCGCGGCTATAATCCGAAGCGCGTGACGCATCGCCGGGCGCCACTTCCCGGCTCCCCCCGGCCCCGCACCGCGCGCGGCGGGGGGTTTTATTTGCCCAGGCCCTGTCGGACATCCCCCGGGGGGCAGCATGATTGAGGTGGAGGGGCTCACCAGGTTCTACGGCCCGAAGGCCGCCATCGAGGAGGTCTCCTTCGAGGTGGCCAAGGGGGAAGTGGTGGGATTCCTGGGGCCCAACGGGGCCGGCAAGACCACCACGATGCGGATCCTGGCCTGCTTCATGCCGCCGACCAGCGGCACGGCGCGCGTCGCCGGCTTCGACATCGGGAAGGACTCGCTGGAGGTCCGGCGCCGGATCGGCTATCTGCCCGAGAGCGTGCCCCTGTACGGGGACATGACGGTCCGGCAGTACCTCACCTTTGCGGCCGAGGCCAAGGGGGTCTCCCGGTCGGAACGGGCAACGCGCGTGACCGGGGTCACGGAGCGGTGCCTCCTCGCCGACGTCCTGGACCGCCTGATCCGGAACCTCTCCAAGGGCTACCGGCAGCGGGTGGGACTGGCGCAGGCCCTCGTGGGCAACCCGGAGGTCCTCATCCTGGACGAGCCGACGTTAGGCCTGGATCCGAAGCAGATCATCGAGATCCGGAGCCTGATCCGGGACATGCGAGGGGAGCGAACGGTGATCCTCTCGACCCACATCCTCCCGGAAGTCTCCATGGTCTGCCAGCGGGTCATCATTCTCAATGAGGGCCGGATCGTGGCCGTGGACACGCCGGAGAACCTCAACCTGCGTCTCCAGAAGTCCAGCCGGATCCTCCTGGAGGTGGAAGGCCCGGAGGAGGAGGTGCGGCGGACGTTGGCGGGCGTGAAGGGCGTCCTGGCGGTGGCCCCCCAGGAGGCGCGGGACGGCCGGCGCCGGTTCCTGGTGGAGACGGAGCGGGAGCAGGACCTCCGGAAGGACCTGGCCCGGGCGGTCACGAGCAAGGGGTGGGGGCTCACGGAGCTCCGGCCCGTGGATCTGACCCTGGAGGACATCTTCATCCGGCTGGTGACGCGCGAGCAGGAGGCGTGAGATGGGGGTCGCGGCCATCTTCAAGAGGGAGCTCCGGGCCTACTTCGCCTCGCCCGTGGCCTACGTCGTCATGGCGGTCTTCCTGGCCCTCTCGGGCTACTTCTTCTGGGGGTTCCTCGCCCGGTTCACCTTCTACAGCATCCAGGCCTCCATGAACCCGGCCTTCGGAGGCGGCCTGAACATCATGGAGTTCGTCCTCGGACCCCTCTTCCACAACATGAGCATCGTGATGCTCCTCATGATGCCCCTCTTCACCATGCGCCTCTTTGCCGAGGAGCGGAAGTCGGGAACCATGGAGCTCCTCCTCACCTACCCCGTGCGGGACGCGGGGATCCTCCTGGGGAAGTTCCTGGCAGCGGTCGTCCTCCTCTTGTGCATGCTGGCCCTCACCGCCATCTACCCGATCCTCCTCACGGCGTGGAGCAGCCCGGAGCCCCTCCCGATCCTGGCCGGCTACCTGGGGCTGATCCTGATCGGCACCGCCTTCCTGAGCCTGGGCCTCTTCGCCTCCGCCCTGACGGAGAACCAGATCGTGGCCGCCGCGCTGGCCTTCGGCGCGCTCCTGCTCATCTGGGTCATCGGGTGGTCGGCCGACCTGGCGGCGGGCACGGTGGGGAAGGTCCTGGGGCACCTGTCGTTCCTGAACCACTTCGAGGCGTTCGCCCGGGGGGTCATCGACACCAAGGATCTCATCTACTACGTCAACGCGACCGCGGTCTTCCTCTTCCTGACCCTGAAGGCGGTGGAAGCGCGGCGGTGGAGGGCGTGAGATGGCCGAGGCACCCGAGCGCGTGACGCAGGCGGCGGCCCGGCGGCGGCGGACCGCCTACGGGCTCAACACGGCGCTGGCCGTCCTCCTGCTCCTCGCGATCGTGACGCTGGTGGAGGCCCTCTCCTACACCCACAACCGGCGGTTCGACCTGACCGAGGGCACCCGCCAGTCTCTCTCCGACCAGTCCGTCAAGGTGCTGCGGGGGCTCACGCAGCCGGTGAAGGCCGTGGCCTTCACGACGCCGGACCGGGGGGACCGGGCCTTCCTGGAGAACCTGCTCCGGCTCTACGCCTACCACTCGGACCAGTTCACCTTCGAGTTGGTCGACCTGGACCGCAACCCGGCCAGCGCCAGGCGGTACGGGGTCAGCGCCCCGAACACGGTGGTCATCGAGAGCGGGGCCAAGGAGGAGAAGGTCCTTCTCCCTACCGAGGAGAAGCTGACCAACGCCCTCCTGAAGGTGACCCGGGAGGGCAATCGGGTGGTCTACTTCCTCCAGGGCCACGGCGAGGGCGAGGTGAGCAACACCGACCGGCCCGGCTTCTCCCAGGCGCGGGACGCCATCCAGGGGGCGAACTACGAGGTGAAGGAGCTCCTCCTGCTCCGGGAGAAGGATGTCCCGGAAAACGCGGCGGTCCTGGTGGTGGCCGGCCCGAAGCGGGACCCGCTCCCCGCCGAGCTCACGGCGCTCGAGCGCTATGTGCAGCGGGGGGGGAAGCTCCTCGTCCTCCTGGACCCCTACCAGGCCCCGGCCCTCGCCACCCTCCTCGAGAACTACGGGATCCGGTCGGGCCGGGATGTCATTGTGGACCGCCTGAGCCGCGTGCTGGGCGGGGACTACCTCATCCCGGTGGTGACGCAGTACGAGAGCCATCCCATCACGAAGGAGTTCACCCTGGCCTCCTTCTTCCCCTTCGCGCGCACCGTGGACGCCGCCCCAAGCCCACCCCAGGGCGTCACGGTCCAGGTCCTCGCCCGGACGGGGGAGGGCTCGTGGGCCGAGACCGACCGGGAGACCCTCAACCGCGGTCAGGCCCGCTTCGACGCCGGGAAGGACCGGCGGGGACCCGTTCCCGTCGGCGCGGTGGCCACCGTGGAGGTCAAGCCCCCGGCAAAGAAGGGGGAGGCGAAGGCCGCGGCCGAGGGCGACGCGGCCGGAGGCCGGAAGGCGCGGATCGTGGCGTACGGGACCGCCGCGTTCGCCTCCAACAACTACCTGAACCTCTCCGGAAACCGGGACCTCTTCCTGAATAGCATCTCCTGGCTGGCCGAGGAGGAGGACCTCGTCGGCATCCGCCCCCGTGAGGCGAAATTCACCCCGGTGATCCTCACCGCCGGCCAGGGGCAGGCAGCCTTCTGGATCGGCGTCATCCTGCCGCCCGCCGCGGTGCTCTTGGTGGGCGTCGGCGTCGGGATCCGGCGGAGGCGCGCGCGGTGAGGGTCCGCACCACGCTCCTGCTGGCCGGCCTCCTCCTGCTGCTGGCAGGGTTCTACTACTACGCCGAGGTGAGGGGGGGGTGGCCCTCGAAGAAGGAGGGGGCCAAACTCCTCGACGCGACCACCGAGGCCGTCCAGGCGGTGCGGATCACGGGGCGCGACACCGTGCTGGAAGCCGTCCGCGGGGAAGGCGGATGGCAGCTCACCGCCCCGATCCGGGACCGGGCCGATGCCGGCAAGGTGGACGGCCTCGTCCAGGAGCTGCTTCGGGCGACCGTCGAGCGGAGCTACGACCTCCCCGACCAGGACGGAAAGGAGTACGGCCTGGCCCTCCCGGCGTACACCCTCGCGCTCAGCCTGAAGGAGAAGGCGGAGCCGATCCTCCTCGAGATCGGGGACCGGGCACCGAGCGGTCTCAGCGTGTACGCGAGGCGCCCGGGCGAGGGGAAGGTCTTCCTGGTCCCCTCCAGCGTCCGGTCCCAGGCCGAAACGCGGCCCGCCGACCTCCGGGACAGAACCGTCCTCGCCGTGGAGCGGGACAAGGTCCAGCGGATCACCCTCGCCCGGGGGGCGGCCACGGCGACCATCGAGCGGGAGGGGAAGACCTGGCGGCTGACCGGGGCCGTGCGTGGGCGGGGCGACCCGACCAGGGTCGAGGGCCTTCTGCGCGAGCTGACCGGTCGCGGCATCAAGGAGTTCGTGGCCGAGGCTCCGGGCGACCTGCGGAGCTACGGGCTGGCCCCTCCCGTCTCCCGGATCGCCCTCACCACCGACGAGAAGGTGCCCCCGCAAACGCTCCTCCTCGGCCGGACCGACAAGGCCAAGGCGGGCGTGTATGCCACCCGGGGCCCGGGCTCCCCTCTCCTGCTCCTGGAGGACCGGGTGGCGAAGGCCGTCCCGGGGCGCCTCCTGGACCTCCGGGACAGGACTCTCCTGCTCTTCTCGCGGGAGCAGGTGGAGGGCGTGAGCCTCGCTTCCCCGAAGGGGGAGGTGGAGCTCTCGCGCACCGACGGGAAGTGGGAGATCGCGAAGCCCGAGCGCCTCCCGGCCGACCCGAGTGAAGTGGACCGGATCCTCTCGGATCTCACCTTCGCCCGCGCCCAGGAGTTCCTGGCCGATCCGGGCGCGGACCTGAAGCACTTCGGCCTCATCCCTCCCGCCCTCACGGTGACCTTGAAGGAGCAGGGCAAGGAGCCGGTCCGCCTGCTCCTGGCTGCGCCCGAGGAGGGGCGGGCGACCGCGGCGGTGGAGCCGGAGCGGAGCGTGGTGAAGGTGGAGGCCCGGCTCTTCACCGACCTCAGCAAGGGGGCCTTCGACCTCCGGGACCGCCGCCTACTCCCATTCGACACGGGCGAGGTCGGCTCGCTGAAGATGACGAGTGGCGAAGCCACGCTCATCCTGGAGCGGCGGGGGGGGCGCTGGGGCTTCCGTTCCTCCGAGGCGGGCGAGGTGAAGCCCTTCCGAGTCCTCGAGGTCCTCGACGCCCTGCGGGACCTCAAATGGATCGCCGTGGCGGCGGAGCGCGCCGAGGACCCCGCCGCCTACGGACTCGCCCCGCCCGCCCGGGAGGTCACCCTCTGGAAAGCGAGTGGCGACTTCCTCGGCACGGTCCGCTTCGGCAGGCGGGAGGGGGAACGGGTGTTCGCCCAGCGGGAGCGGGACCCGCGCATCTACGCCATCCCGGCCGCGGCCCTGGACAAGCTGCCCACCTCCGCCGCGCCCCTCACCCGGTAGAACACCGGAGGTCGCATGGCCCGCCGGGCCCTGGTCCTGTTCCTCCGGGCCAGCGACATCGGGAAGCGGAAGCTGCGTCTCGCCGCCCCCGCCCTCCTGGGCCCTTCCCTCCTTCTCGAAGCGGCCCCCGACTTCCCCGGCCGGGGTCTCGTGCAGGGCCTCCTGAGCCTGGCCATCCCCCTCCTCTACTTCGGCGAGGACCTGGAGAAAGCCTGGCGCAGCCCCTCCCCGCTCCGCCATATCCGCCAGCGCTGGCTGGACCTGCTCGTGCTGGCCACCGTCGGCATCTTCGGGCTGCAGCGCGCCTCCCTGCTGCTCGACCCCGGAGCCTTCGGGACCACCGGCGCGATCCAGCGCCTGGTCTTCTACAGCACCGTCTTCTACACCGCCGCCCTGCTCAAGCTCGTCACGCGGGCCCGGCAGGCGGTGGACTTCCTCGCGCACCTGGACCTCCGCCCCTCCCAGACGATCGCGGTCTCCTTCTTCGGCGCGGCGCTCCTCGGCAGCCTCCTCCTGACGCTGCCCCAGGCGACGGTCTCGGGGGTGGGGACATCCTTCGTGGATGCGCTCTTCATGGCCATGTCGGCCGTCTGCGTGACCGGCCTCGCGGTCCTGGACATCGGCAGCCAGTACACCCTCTTCGGACAGCTCGTGATCCTGGCCCTCATCCAGGCCGGCGGGCTGGGAATCATGACGCTGGCCGCCCTGGCCACCGCCCTCGCCGGGCGACGCCTCCGGGTCCGGGACCAGGTGGCGCTCCAGGGCGCGCTGGACGCGGAGGCCATCGGGACCATCCGGCAGATGATCCGGGCCATCGTCTTTTCCACCTTTCTCGCGGAGGTCCTGGGCAGTGGAATCCTCTTTCTTCGGTGGCGCGCTGAGGGCCCGGAGCCCTGGCACGTTGCGTACCGGGCCGTCTTCCATTCCATCTCCGCCTTCTGCAACGCCGGGTTCTCCCTCTTCGCCGACAGCCTGGTCCGCTACGCAGGTGATCCCATTAGCGTCCTGACCTTCACCAGCCTCATCATCCTGGGAGGGCTCGGCTTTCCCGTCCTGGCCACGCTCAGCGACCTGTTCCGGGAGAGACCGCTCTACCGCTTCGAGGCGCCGGTCCGCCGGGGGTGGAAGCGCCTGACCCTGCACACCAAGGTGGCGCTCACCGTGACCGCCGTCCTCCTCGTCGCCGCCATGGCGCTCCTCCTCATGCTCGAATGGGGGAACACGCTGGCCGGACGGCCGTTCCCGGAGAAGCTTCTGGTCGCGTATTTCCAGGCGGTCACCCCCCGCACGGCCGGCTTCAACACGGTGCCGATCGCGGAGTTGGCGCCGGCGAGCCTCTTCCTTCTGATTCTCCTGATGTTCATCGGGGGTTGCTCGGGCGGAACCGCGGGCGGGATCAAGACGACGACCGTCGGGGTGATGACGGCCACGCTCCAGGCCATCCTCCGGAACCGGGACCGGGTGGAGCTCTTCGAGCGCACCATTCCCCAGGGGCTGGTGAACAGGGCCACGGCCGTCACCCTGGTCGCGCTGGCGGCGGTGGCGCTGGCCGTCTTCGGATTGGCCTTGACGGAGTCGGGACCGTTTATTAGCCTCGCGTTCGAAGCCGTGTCGGCCTTCGGCACGGTCGGGCTGTCTATGGGAATCACGCCCTCCCTCACCGACGCGGGCAGGTTGATCGTGACCGCCACGATGTTCGTCGGGCGGATCGGGCCCCTGACCTTGGCGCTGGCCCTGGCCGAGCGCCCGGCGGCAGCGCAGGTGACCTACCCGACGGACCGGGTGATGATCGGTTAGCGATGAAACAGATCCTCGTGGCTGGGCTGGGACGGTTCGGCGAGGCGCTGGCCCTCACCCTGGAGGAGGCCGGGGTGGAGGTCATCGCCGTGGACACCGACCCGAATCACGTGGAGGCGGTGAAGGACCGGGTGACCCACGTCGCCCAGCTGGACAGCACCGATCTGAACGCGCTCAAGGCCATCGGCGCCGAAGAGGTGGACGCGGCGGTGGTGGCGATGGGGAAGGACTTCGAGGCCTCCGTCCTGACCACGGCGGCCCTGAAGGAGCTAGGCATCAAGCGGATCGTCGTCCGGGCCAACACGGCGCGGGAGGCCCGGATCCTCCGTCTCGCGGGGGCGGACCGGGTCGTCTTCGTCGAGCAGGAGATGGGGCAGCGTCTCGGCAAGGCCCTGGTGGGGGAGTCGGTCCTGGACCACATCGCCCTTGCCGAGGGCTACGCCATGATCCAGTGGGCCATTGACGAGCGCCTGACGGGGAAGACGCTCGGGGAGTCGCAGCTCCGCACCCGGCACCGGGTGAACGTTGTCGCCATCAAGAAACGGGAGGTCACGAAGGGCGAGGACGGCAGCGAGCAGGTCCGGGAGCGCCTCGACCCCGTGCCCCACCCCGAGTACCGCTTCGCTCCCGGGGACATCCTGGTCCTGGTGGGCAAGGAGTCGGATCTGGAGGCCCTCACGGAAGCGTGAGGGCCGTGGGGGCGCCGATGGACGCCGCCCCACTCCTGCAGGACGGTCTCTTCCGGCCGCACCGGACGACGCCGCGACAGACGACCCGCCGGCTCCAGGCAGCCGCCCGGGACGTCCGCGACGCCCGCCGCCTCCTAAAGGGCGATCCCGCCTGGGCGGCCGCCCTGGCCCTCCAGGGGGCGCTGCAGGCGCTGCGGGCGCTGGCCTTCCACGCCGGCCTCCGGCCGGCGGCGGGCGCCCGGGAGGAGGATGCGGTGGGCCAATTTGCCCAGGCCGCCCTCGGCCCGCAGGCCATGCTGGAGGTGGCCTTCCTCCTCCGGGTCGGGCAGGCCAAGCGCCGGGCGGCGGACCCGGCGCGCTACCGGGTCGCCCCCGGGGACGCGGCGGCGGCGGTCGCGAGCGCCGAGCGCTTCGTCCGCCAGGCCCGCGAGCGCCTCAGCATCCAGCCCTCCCTCTGGTGAACCCCTCCGCTAATACACAGAAACGACGTAAGTTGTGTCACGCAGCGTCCGGGTGGCGCCGGATGCCGCCCAAAGGCCCCCGTAGCGGAGGGGGGTCCCATCGGCCCTGGGCCGATGGGGGGAACCACGGGAGGGTTCCCCAGGGGGGCCGGGGGCCGGGGCGGCGCCGGCGCCAGGACCCGGACGGTGTCAGGCGAGTTCTGTCGTTTGGATCAGCCGCCGAGGTACAGCCGCTTGACCTCGGGGTCGTTCAGCAGGTCTCCGCCGGTCCCCTCGAACCGGTTCCGCCCGAGCTCGAGGACGTAGCCCCGATCCGCCACCGAGAGGGCCTTCGCGGCGTTCTGCTCCACCACCATCAGGGTGTAGCCTGCCCGCTTCATCTCGACGAGCCTCTCGAAGATTAGCGTCACGAACTTCGGGGAGAGCCCGAGGGAGGGCTCGTCCAGCAGGATCAGCCGGGGGCTGGTCATCAGGGCCCGGCCGATGGCCAGCATCTGTTGCTCTCCGCCGGACATGGTCCCGGCCTTCTGGTAGCGCCGCTCGGCCAGGATGTGGAAGAGCGCATAGACCCGCTCCAGCGCGTCGTGCACCCGCGACCGATCGGACTCGATGTAGGCCCCCATCTCCAGGTTCTCGAGCACGGTCATCTGCGGGAAGACGATCCGCCCCTGGGGGACGTAGGCGAGCCCGAGCCGGAGCGCCTCGTACGGCGGGAGGCCGGTGATCTCCTTCCCGTCGAAGAGGATCCGGCCGGACGTCGGGTGCAGGAGTCCCACGATCGTCTTGAACGCGGTGGACTTCCCCGCCCCGTTGGGGCCGATGACGCTCACCATCTCCCGGGGGCGGACCTCGAGCGTGACCCCGTGGAGGATCTCCATCTTCCCGTAGCCGGCGTGGATCCCGTCGGCCCGGAGGAGAAACCCGTCACCGGCCAAAGTAGGCCTCGATCACGCGCGGGTCGCCCTGGATCGCCTCCGGCGGGCCCTCGGCGATCTTCTCCCCGTAGTCGAGGACGAAGATCGTCTCACAGAGCCCCATGACGACCTTCATGTCGTGCTCGACGATCAGGATGGTCTTCCCCTCGTCCCGGAGCCGGGCGATGGCCGCGAGCAGCTCGTTGAGGAGCGTCCGGTTGACCCCGGCGGCGGGCTCGTCCAGCAGGATCAATTCGGGGTCCGTCATCAGGACCCGGATGAACTCCAGGAGCTTCTGCTGGCCGTAGGAGAGGTTCCCGGCGTATTCGCCCGCCAGCCGCTCGAGGGTGACGAAGTGGAGCAGCTCCCGGGCGCGGCGCACGGCCGCGTCGAAGGGCTCCCGGGTCACCACCAGGAGGTTCTCCAGGGCGGTCAGCTCCGGGAACACCCGGATGATCTGGAACGTTCGCCCGATGCCCCGGAGGGCCACCTGGTGGGCCTTCAGCCCGTCGATGCGCTTCCCCTTGTAGCGGATCTCCCCCTCGTCCCGGGGCTCGAGCCCGGTGATGCAGTTAAAGAGGGTGGTCTTCCCCGACCCGTTGGGGCCGATGAGGCCGTAGATCTTCCCTGGCGCGAGGGCGAGCGAGCAGCGGTGAACGGCGGTCACCCCGCCGAAGCGCTTAGTGACGCTCTCGACCTCGAGGACCCGACCGTCACGCATCACAGGGTCCGCGGGAGACGATAGCGTTCCTGGAGCACCCCCAGGATCCCCCTGGGCATCAGGAGCACGACGAACACGATGATGGCTCCGAACAAGATCTGATGCAGGTAGAGGAATCGCGTCCAGACCAGTTCCTGGAAGACGAAGAGCGTCACGGCACCCAGGACCGGGCCCCAGATGGTCCCCTTGCCGCCGAAGAGGGCCATCACGATCATGGTGATGGTGGTGAGCAGCTGGAAGACGCTGAGCGGCTCGATGTACCCCTGATCCCGGGCGAAGAGCCCCCCGACCACGCCGGGCATGAAGGCCGACAGCAGGAAGGCGTAGAGCTTGTAGCGGGCGGTGTTGATACCCATCGCCTCCGCCGCGATCTCGTCCTCCCGGATGGTCATCAGGCGCAGGCCGAAGCGGGACGTGATGATGAGGGAGGCAAGCGCGGTCACGGCAATGGCCGCGAGACCCATGGCGTAGTAAATTTGGACGCTCGCATGGAGCGTGGGGAGGGAGAGCCCCGAGCCTCCACCCGTGAGCCCCTCAAAGTACGAGACGAGGACCCGCATCACCTCGTTCAGGCCGAGCATGGCGATGGCGAAGTAGGGCCCCTTGAGGCGGAGGCACGGGTAGCCGATGATCAGCGCCAGGAGCGCGGCCGCGACCCCGCCCCCGATGGCGGCCGGAACCCAGTGCCACCCATGGGTGGCGACGAGGATCGCCGTCGCGTAGGCCCCCGTGCCGAAAAAGGCCACGTGGCCGAAGGAGACGTAGCCGGTGAGGCCGGAAATCAGGTTCCAGGACTGGGCCAGGGCGACCCACATGAAGAGCTGGAGCATGAACCGGATGCCGTACCCCGTGGCGATCGTGGGATAGAGCGCCAGCAGGAGAAGCCCGAGGAGGAGCGCCGCACGGAACCCCCACTTCATCGCGCCCGCCCTCCGAGCAGCCCCGTGGGGCGCAGGAGGAGAACTACGACCAGCAGGACGTAGGCCACGGCCTCGGAGAGCTGCGTAGTGAGGAAGAGGGAGGAGAGCTGCTCGACCAGGCCGAGCAGCATCCCCCCCAGGAGCGCGCCCGGGTAGTTCCCGGCCCCTCCAAGGACGATCACCAGGAACGACTTGAACGTATAGACCTGCCCCATCTCGGGCTGGATGGCGAACATGACCGCCACCAGGCTGCCGCCTGCCGCCGCCAGCGCGGAGGCGATGCCGAAGGTGTAGAGGTGGATCCGCCGGACGTTGATCCCGCAGACCATGGCCACCTCCCGGCTCTGGGAGGTGGCGCGGATGGCCTTCCCCAGCTTCGTCCGCTGGAGGAACCAGTAGGCGAGGGCCGTGATCGCCACCGCGAAGGCGAAGGCAACGAGCCGGGACTTGGAGAGGGCGATCCGCCCCACAAGGTAGGCGCCGGTGAGGAACTCCACCGAGCGGACATCGGAGGTGAAGGCCAACTGGACACCGTTGACCAGGGCGATGGAGATCCCAAAGGTGAGGAGGAGCGAGGAGAGCTCCGGGGCGTCCACGACCCGCGTGACCAGCGTCCGCTGCAGGAGGACCCCGAGGAGAAACATCAGCGGCATGGAGACCAGGAGGGACAGGTACGGGTTGACTCCGAGGAGGTGGAAAAACCAGTAGGTGGTGTAGGCCCCGAGCGTCAGCAAGGTCCCGTGGGCCACATTGATCACCCGCATGACCCCGAAGATCAGGGCCAGGCCGAGGGCCACCAAGGAGTAGAGGGCCCCGGCCAGAAGCCCGGAGACGACCACCTGGGCAACCATCGCGGGGGTGATGGTGACGCCCACAGCTCCTCCCGAAACCAGCGGCGCCCGCCGGAGAACCGGCGGGCGCCGTCCTGCTCAGCCCCTCATCCGCCTACCGCTCGCTCCATGCCGGAGTGGGGAACCGCGCCTTGCCTTCCGCCAGCTCATCCGGCCAGACGATCACCTTCTTGCCGTCCTGCCACTGGAACGTGACCATCTTGTGGGAGATCTGGAACCCCCCATCGTCCACCTTGAAGCCGCCGTACACCGTCGTGGTATCCATCTTCAGGATCTCAGCGCGGATCTTCTCCCCGTCCAGCGAGCCGGCCCGGCGGATGCCTTCCACGAGGACCTGGCAGCCAGCGTAGCCGCCCGCAGAGTGGTAGGAGAGGTCGGCCCCGGGGAACTCCTTCTTGTAGGAGGTGATGAATTCCTTCGATCCGGGATAGGGCAGCTCGGCTTCCCACTGGGTGGCGCCGTAGACGAACTCGGAGTTCTTCCCGAGCAGCTCATAGAACTTGGGCAGGTCGCCGCCAACGGTTACCCCGTACAGCTTGGGGTTCACGTTGAGCTCTTTCATCTGGCGGGTGATTGCCACCGCGTCATCAAAGTAGGTAGCCGCCCCGAGCACGTCGGGGTTCGCCGCCCGGATTTTCGTGAGCAGGGCGGAGAAGTCGGTGTTGCCTTTGGGATAGCCCTCGACGAAGACGACCTGGAGCCCCTTCTGCTTGGCCAGCTCGATCGTCCCCTGGATCGTGGCTTTCGGGAAGAGGGTGTCCTCGTTGACGAGGGCCACCGTCTTCAGGCCCCGCTTCGCGGCCATGTCGATGAGCCCCTCCAGGTACACCTCGGCGGCGGACTGGACCATGAAGATGAATTTCCGCCCCTTCTTGAAGATCGAGGTGGTGGAGGCCATGGGGGCCACCATCGGCATCTTATACTTCTCGGTCACGTTCGCCACGGCCTCGGTGATCGCCGAGGAGTAGGGCCCCATCACGGCGTCCACCTTATCCTCGGTGATGAGCTTCTCGTAGAGGCGGACCCCGGTGGCGGGCTGGGACTGGTCATCGTAGAGGACGAACTCCACCTTCCGCCCGAGGACGCCGCCCTTGGCGTTCACGTGCTTGGCGCAGAGCTGGTAGCCCCGGTTCTGGTTCTGGCCCAACGCCGAGTAGGTGCCCGTCAACGAGAGGGAGGCGCCGATCCGGATCGGGTTCTGGGCGGCCGCCGCCCCCACCAGCGCAGCCAGCAGCGCCAGGGCCACGGTCCCTGCGAAAAGCCTCTTTGTAGGTCGTGTCATGCCGCGTCCTCCTTCACATGGGTCGAAGCGGAGAAGTAATGATCAGCCGTCGTGGCGTGGTAGGAAAGGCGCTTCACACATACCTGCTTTCCGGGCCCGTGTCAAGGGCGCCGAGCGGAGGCCCTCATCCTGCCGAGCCTGAGCACGGCCCTGCCCACTCTCTGGAGGCTCTCCCTGCCGAGCCCCTGATAGGAAGCCGCCCCGCCGCGGACCTGGATCAGGGGAGGGGGGGCGCCGGGGCTTGCCAGCCGGAACCGGGGGTGCGATACTCGTTCCGCGCGGGAGGATCCGCCCCCGCAATGGTCGGGCGGACCGTCCTGGCCGCGGGAGACCCGATGGCAGAGGACAAGTGGGCGCCCAGCGTCGAGCTGGAGCTGGCGCTGGTCAACCTCCTCGGCCCGAAGTACAAGCGCTTCGCCGATGAGCCGCTGGATCCCGAGAAGCTCCGGGTCGCCCTCCTGGAGGCAACGGACGCCCTGGAGCGGAAGCTCAAAGAGGCCGGCGCGGGGGAGGGGTTCCGCCACCGGTGCGGGGAGGGGCTGGAGCTGTTCCGCCACGAGGCAACCAAGATCTGGGCAGAGTCCAACAACGAGTGGACGCTGGTCGCGAGGCTCCTGAACCTGGCCTGTCTCCTCCTGGACTATGACTGGACCACTGACACCAAACGGACGCCGGGGCTCGAACGCTGGCGCAAGCGCTGACTGACGTTTTTGGGCTTGACACCTCCGGCTGGACCATAGTACGCATATTTCGTAATACCCCTTGCCTGTGTTCCTTGTCCTGATCGCTGGTTCTCCGCTATTCGACTGACCCACCGTGGTTGAGGAGGCCACTTTGGCCTTGCACCAGCTATCGTGGTGGGCGGGAAACGTAGGAAGCGTTCGCACCCTGGCGGGCTCACCCGTCGCGGGGCATCCCCGTGACGCGCGTGGGCCCTTCGTGTTTCTAGAGGGTGGAGTGCGTCGGCGAAGGGCGACCGACTAACTAGCGCGGAGGCCATCCATGGAACTCTCGCGGCGGCATTTCCTGAAAGCGACGGGTGCGACCACGGCAGCGCTGGCCGCCGGCCTGGGCTTCGACCTGAAGCCGGTCCACGCCTACGCCCAGTCGCTCCGGATCAAGGAGGCGAAGGTCTTTCCGGGCGTCTGTCCCTATTGCGCGGTCGGGTGCGCCCAGTTGATCTATGTGAAGGATAACAAGATCATTGACATCGAGGGCGACCCGAACACGCCCCATACGGAGGGCGCGCTCTGCCCGAAGGGCTCCTCGACCTATCAAATCTCTATTAACGAGCGCCGGATCACCAAGGGCCTCTACCGGGCCCCGGGCTCGGATCGGTGGGAGGAGAAGCCCCTTTCCTGGATGATGGAGCAGGTCGCGGAGCGGGTGAAGAAGACCCGGGACGCCACGTTCGTGGAGACGGAGAAGGGGATCACGGTCAACCGGACCGACGGACTGGCCTGGATGGGCTCCTCGGTCCTGGACAACGAGGAGAACTACCTGATCGCCAAGCTGGCACGGTCCCTCGGGATCGTCTACCTCGAGAACTCGGCCCGCGTCTGCCACTCGGCCACGGTGCCGGCTCTCGGCGCGACCTTCGGTCGGGGCGCGATGACCACCAATCTGATCGATGTCATCAACGCCGACGTCATCATGCCCACCTCCAACTGGGCGGAGTGCCACCCGGTCAGCTACAAGTGGGTGATGAA
>DASYVA010000037.1 GCA_036000645.1 Candidatus Methylomirabilis sp. | reverse complement strand
CTCCCGGAAGATGACCACGTCCATCCGCTCCGGGTGCCGCACGGGGCTCGGGGCCCCGTGGAAGTACCGGACCGGCCGGACGCAGGCGAAGAGGTCCAGCTGCTGCCGCAGGGCGACGTTGAGGCTCCGGAAGCCCCCGCCCACCGGGGTCGTCAGGGGGCCCTTGATGGCCACGATGTAGTCCCGGATGGCGCGGACCGTCTCTTCCGGCAGCGACTCCCCGTACAGCTTCTGGGCCTTCTCGCCGGCGTAGATCTCGTACCAGGCAATGCGCTTCCTCCCACCGAACGCCTTCGCCACCGCCGCGTCCAGGACCCGGACCGAGGCCTTCCAGATGTCCGGCCCGATGCCATCCCCCTCGATGAAGGGGATGATGGGGTCATCCGGCACCCGCAGTTGCCCGCCCTCGAACCGGATGCGGCTCCCCTCCCGAGGCGGCGTGAGTCTCCCGGGGTCTCTGCCCTTCTCCTGAGCCATGTCGTGTCCCCCTTGTGTGCCTTCCCGACCCCCGCGCCTCACCCCGCCGACCGCGAAGCCAGCCGACGCACGGCGCCCTCCAGGACCGCCAACATCTCCTCGTTGCGCCCGAACTTGAACTCCGGAAGCCGCTGCTTTCCTGCCTCCTCCCGCTCCACCTTCTCCAGCATCCGCCAGAGGCCCTTGTGGACGATGGGGACCTGCCGCTCCCGCAGGCGGCGGTAGAGGGGACCGATCCGGTGCTGGTAGATCTCCCGGCGGGAGAGGGGCGGGCGCCGGGCCAGGAACCGGTTCACGACCGCCGCCCCCTTCTCCCCGTCCAGCCGCGCCTTGCCCACCACCCCTTCGCTCGCGCTCCGGGACCAGCCGACGACGAACGCCCCGTCCACGGACCGCCCGGTCTGGGGATCGAACACCTGGTACTTGGCTGCTTCGGGGTCCTGCGGGTCGGGGGTGGGGCTGGTGGCGTATCCCCCATCCTTCACGGGAAGGCCCAGCGTCGGGTCCACCCGGTCCCCAATGGCGAAGATGACGGTGTCCACCGGAAGCTGACTGGTCTGCCCCAGGGCCTTGGCCGCGAACTTCCCCCCTCGGTCCACCAGGGTGTTCTCCTCCACCTCGAGGGCGACGACCCGGCCCTGTTCGTCCCGGAGGATGCGGCTCGGGGAGGCCAGGAAGCGGAAGGTGAGCCGGGTCGGGCTTGGCCCATTCTTCGGGGGGACGTCACAGTCCCGCGTGAGCTCCTGGTACAGGACGTCCACGTTCTGGCCGAGCGGCTCCAGGCGTGGACGGATCCTCTCCAGCTCCTCCCGGAGCGCCTCCCGATCGATGTTGGCGGCGATGGCTTCCATCTCCCGGTTATCGTAGGCGCGCTCCTTGGGCCCCCGCCGCGCCACGGCGATGACCTCCCCCACCCGGCGCATGGTGACGAGGTAGTGCGCGATGTCCACCATGACATTCCCGATGCCGATGACGGCGACCCGCTCCCCCATGGGGAACTCCCGCTCGCTGAAGGGGGGGAGCCGGTTGTAGTGGTAGACGAGGTCCTTGGCGTGATAGACGGACGGCCCATCCTCCCCCGGGACACCCAGCGACTTGGTCCCCTGGGCCCCCGCCCCCACGACGATGGCGCTTGGCTTGAGGGCCGTGAGGTCTTCCCACCGCACCGTCCCGTCCTGCCGGACCGCGACGTTGCCGAAGTAGTGGACGCGGGGGTGGGCCAGGATCCGGCGGAACTGGTTCCGCAACCCCTCCTTCATCTTGTGCTTGGTGGGGTAGATGCCGTACTCGGCCAGACCCCCGGGCTTGAGGTCCCGGTTCAGGATCAGGACGGTGTGCCCGGCTTCGGCCAGCTTGCCCGTGCAATAGAGGGCGGCGGGTCCCGCTCCGACGACGATGACGAGGTGTCCCAGGCCATTCTCCGGCATTCGGTTCCTCCGCCGGGCATCGCCCGCTCCGGGAGGGTTCTCTCTCTTCTGCCGCTTCAGATGACCTTCCGGGCGAACTACAGCAAGGTGGGTGCCACCCGCACGTCCTCCCCCCGTGCCCGGACCCGCTCCTAAGTCCCCGCGATTCCTGGAGAGCATGGCGCAACCCGGCAGGTCTGGCCCGGCGGGGGTGGGGCAGGGCCGGGACCCTTGGGGCAAGCCTGCCCCACGAGGCCGGCGGGCGCGAAGAGTCGGTGGGGGCCCGTCCCTTCTATAGTACTAATAGAGGAACTCCCGGATATCGTAGCGGGAGACCTTCGGGCCCGTCGCCCACGCCCCGGCAAGCCCGTCGCGAATGGCCTGGACCTGCGCCCGGACCGCTTCCGGCGACAGTGGCCGGACTCCCTCTGCCGCTGCCCGGGCTCGGTAGACCGTCCCGGGTTCATCCACGAACTCCGACAGATAGATGATGTCCCCCGCTCCCAAGGGGAGGCGCCGCAAGAGGGTGACCGTGTCCGCCACATGGCTAGCCGCGTATCGGTCGCCGCCGACCCCGACCATCAGGATGGCGCCGACGGAGAGGCCCGCGGCCTTCAGGCGCCGTACCGCCTCCTCCGTCCGGGCCGCCGTGGCGGGCTTTTCCAAGAAGCGGAGGAGAGGATCGTGCCCGGTCTCGACCCCCAGGTAGACCCGGCGCAGGCCGGACGCCGCCAGCCCGGCGAACGCCTCGACGGGCTTCAGGCTCCCCGTGAAGGCGTCCATGAAGGCGTAGACGCCGCGGGGGCCCGGGGGACCGCTCCGTTCCTGGAGAGCAGGAAACTCGACGTTCAGGAGGGCAAAGGCTGGTCCCAGTATCCGGACCGGGAGGTTCAGGACATTTGCGTCTCCCAGGAAGAGGGATCGGCGCAGCAGGAGGGAATCCCCGAGGAACACCTTGACGGCGCGGAGGTGCTCCCGGAATGCCGCCCCCGACCGGACGGCGAACCGGCGCGACCGGTAGAAGCTGCAGAAGGTACAGCCGTTATAGGGGCAGCCGATCGTCAGTTGCAAGGCCACGGCCTGGTACTGGTCGGGAGGGAGGATGCTGACCCGGTTCGGGTAGAGGGCCCGCAGCCGCGCCCCGTCCGCCTCCAGCGTTTCGGCGTCCCACTCTGCCGCGCGCTCCAGGATGTGGAGCGCCGGCCCACTCTTCAGGAGTCGGGCGGTGCCCGCCGCCGCGCCGAGGGCCGCCCGGCCCGCGAGCGCCGCCAGACCATCCAGCAGCGCGGCCCGCTCTGCCCCCGTCACGTCCCGCCGGAAGCGGACCCTGCCGGGGACGGCCTCCTCCCGGTCCCCCCACTTGCACAGGACCCGGTTGTCGAGCCCCCGCCGGTAGGTCCGGCCGTCCACGAACGCCCCGATGGGCCGGCCGGCCGCATCGTAGGTCACGACGGCGCGGGGCAGCATGCTCACCGTGACGGCCCCCCGTTTCGGCGTGATCCACGCCCGTCCTTCGCGGGCCGCCTCCTCCCACATGGTCGGAAGGGTCACGGAACCTCCTGTGGCCAAAAGATCCCCTACGGCGTGGGCGGGTTGGGCCCGATGAAGTACGGCCGCATCATCTCGTTGTCCTCGTGCTCGACGATGTGGCAGTGCCAGACATAGAGCCCCGGCAGGTCGAACAGCGCCTTCACCCGCGTGATCTGGCCCGGATAGGCGATCACGGTGTCTTTGAAGCCGGCTTCCCAGCTCTCTGGTGGTAGCACGGCGCCGCCCAAGAGCTGGCGATTGACGACCTGGAACTGTACCTCGTGGATGTGGATTGGATGTGCGTCCTCCGTGAAGTTGTACATTTCCCAGACCTCAATCGCATTGAGGGCCGGATTCTCCGTGATCGGATCCTCCCAGGCCTCCGCGACCGGGTTACCCGCAGCGTCGAGGGTGCCCAGCTTGGCGGCAATGGGACCATCGAAGAACGCGCTCACCTCCTCGTTGAGGGAGACCTGCCGCGTGGTGCTGGCAGGACCGAGCGGCATGAAGGTGGGCAGGGTCAGCAGCTCAGGATCTATGCTCGTGTCCTCGCTCGCCGGGGGGACCACCACGAACTTCATGACCTGGCCCGTGGTCGCCGGATCCGCGGCGGGGAAGTCCGTGTTCGGGGCGCCGCCGCCAAAGGGCTCATCCGGTCCCTCATTGATGAGGTAGATCGCGGTCCCGGGCCGAACTTTGGTGAAGTCCACGATGACATCGGCCCGCTCGGCCGGCGCCATCAGGAGCTGGTCGAGCATCACCGGTGCCGGCAGGAAGCCACCCTCGCTGCCGATCTGCCAGAAGGGAAGCCTCGCCTTGGCCGGCCTCTTCGCCAGCGGCTTGGTGACCATCCTCAGGATCAGGAAGCGCGAGTTGCAGCCGTTCAGGAACCGGAGGCGGTAGCGGCGCGGCTCGACCTCCAGGTACGGCCAGGTGCGGCCGTTCACCACCATCGTGTTGCCGAAGAACTCGGGGTTCCAAATGGGCGGGACGTCGCTCCCCGGGATGTAGGGCCCGGCGAAGCCGTCGAAGAACTCCCGGCTGGCCGGGTAGAACAGCGACCCATCGGCATTGAACGACCGGTCCTGAATCGCGACGGGGATCTCGAAATATCTCCCGAACGGATCCGCTCCCACGCCGGGAGCCGGACCGGGGAGCACTCCCGCCGGAAGATCGCCCGGGCCGCGGCGGAGGAGATAGAACCCCGCGGGTCCCGCGTACACGTTCACGCGGGTCATGCCCAGCGTGTGGTCGTGGTACCACAATGTGGCCGCCCGCTGATCGTTCTCGTACTGGAACGCTGCCGTCCCTGGAGTCCAGGCCTGGCCCAGTTTCGCCTGCGCCAGGACGCGGAACCGCTGGTGCCAGGTACCGACCTTGGCGAAGTCATTAGGAATGTTCTTCGCGAGGGGCAGGTACCAGGCCTCGGCGTAGCCATCACTTTCCTGCGAGCTGTGCCCACCGTGCAGGTGCGTTACGATCGGGACCGGACCCGCATAGGAGCCCGGTGTGGCCGCGAACGTCGGGCGCATGTCCCGGCCAGTGAGACCACCCGGCGGGTTGGCCCAGTGCAGGGTCTGGTCCACGGGCAGGAGGTGGGGGAGGTAGTTGCCAGCGGCGTCCACCAGGCCGTTGATCCACTTCACACGGACCGGTTTGTTATGTGTCGCTTCGATCGTGAAGGCCGGGTAGTTGAAGGTGCCGGGATGGTTGACTGAGCCGTAGCTCCACACGGTCGTCATGGGCAGGCCGGCGGGCAGGATCTGCTGCTGGAACTGCCTGACGGCGATCTCGTAGTAGTCGACCATCCCGCCTGCCGTCAGCGGCATCGCCGGCGGAATGACCAATGGCATCGCATACTTCGAGACCGCCGTCGGATCGAGCGTGCCGCCCGGGATCGCGGCAAGCGCTCGTCTGACGGTTCCCTTCCAGGGTAGAGCAAGCGCTGCTCCCGCCACCAGGCCGGCCTTCAACACCTGCCGCCTGGTGAGCATCATGCGCCCTCCGTTGTCCTTGGCGTTCATCTCTCCCCCTCCCTCGCCCCTTTCCCTCTCCCTCTACTGGTGACCGCGCCACCTTGAGGACAGGACCCGGACGCGGTCACTTCGCGTTGCCCGAGGCGGGGGCCACGAGGAGCGCCCCCATGCCGAGCAGTAGAGCCAGGAGTCCCGCCGTGCGTCGCATGGTGTTTCATCTTCGCCCCGTCCGGCCCTTTGCCCGGGCGGTCGCTTTCAGTTGTGGTACGGGTCCGTCGCGGCCAGTAGGTCCAGCAGGACCTGGGCGTGTCGCGTCTCCTCCGCCGCCAGCCCCCGACAGAGGGCCGCCGCCTCCCGATCGCCCACCATCTCGGCCTCATGTCCCAGCGCCCGGTAGCGGGCTGCCAGGGCCAGCTTGGCCTCCCGATCCTCCTGGAGGCGGAGGAAGGGGGGACCGGGGAGCGCATCGTGCGCCCCGCGCAACGCCCCCCCCGGCTGCGGGGACTCACCCTGTCGCCGGGCCGCCGCTTCGAGGGGGAGTCGAGCGTGACGCCGGTCCTGCCGGACAACCGCCAGCAACCGATCCCGGAGACAGCCGTAGCGGAGGGCGGCGGCATCGGCCGACAGGCGGAAAGCCATGGCCTCCTCCGCGGCCACCGCCGCCAGCAGGCCCGCGACCAGCCCGGACGTGGACCCCGCCGTCCCCACGGTTCCCCCTAGCCCGCCGCGACGCGACAGTGCCCCTCGCACCAGCCCGCCAGCGCCCCGACGGGCTCCAGCCCCCGCACCCGGAACCGTTCCGTCAGCAGATGGGTGCGACCGACGCGCCCGAGGGTCTGGCAGATCCGCGCCGGCGAGCCCCAGTCGCTCCACAGCACTCCCCGCACCGGGAGGACCCGAAGGCCCGACGGGTTGTGCTCCAGGATGCCGTGGGAGACGGTGACGGCGGGCATATCCGCGTAGGCGGCCTGAACCGCCCCCGGCCACCGGGCGGTCCCCCAGGCGGCCCGGACGGGCCCGAGCTGCCGGGCCACCTCCGGCAGGTAGGCGGCGAACAGGCGCAGGAACGTCCGGACCCGGGCGACCATCACCAGCGTGTTCCAGAGGAACCCTGCGGCCAGGAACCCCGCCGCCGTGCGGGGGTCCGGCTTCTCCCGGAAACGCTCGACCCGGTGCAGGCGCCCGGTCCCCGCCTCTTCTGCCGGATCTCCCGCGGCGATCCAGCCGTAGCCGGTCTCAGGGCTGTCCGCCTCCACCCCGAGGAGCACGAGGAGGCCCGGATGGGCATCCACCGCCCGCTTCGCGTCCCGGACACGCTCCATGAAGAGCGCCGCCTGGTGAACGTAGTGGTCCGCCGGGAACACCGCCACGCAGGCGTCCGGATCGGCCGCAGCCACGGCGCAGCACGGGAGGAGGACGCCCGGTCCCGTCTCGCGGTTCAGGGGCTGCCAGATGACCGTCTCCGGAGGGCGATCCGACAGGTGCGGAGCGGCCTCGGCCTCCATCCCGGCCCCGACGACCGTCACCAGTCGCTCCCGGGGGATGAGGAGCTCGGTCCGCGCGAACGTGTCGCGGATGAGGGGCCGCTCCCCGACAGGGCAGAACTGCTTGCGGGCGACGCGGCCGGTCAGGGCGGTCAGGAACGGCTGGAGGCGAAGCCCCTCGCCGGCGGCGAGGACGACCCCCCAGAGCCCGGGCTCCAGCCCCGGGGGGTTTCCCGCAGGATCGCGCTCCGCGGCGTCCGCCACACGCAGCATCCGTCCCTCCCGGACCTAGTAGTACCAGTCCGGCAGCAGCGCCGTTCCCAGGTCGAGGACGAGGATGAGCAGGTCCCGGGTGGTCCCGGTCTGATCCCGCACCAGGTCCGGGACCACCGCGACCTGCCGGAACCCCTGGCGCTCAAAGGCCTTCCGCGCGGCGGGCTCCTCGGGGGTCATCTCCGCCACGAGCTTCTCCAAGCCCTCTCCCTGGGCCAGGAGGGTGAGCTCCTCGAGTAGCCGGCTGCCCAGCCCCTTGCGGCGGTATTCGGGATCCACGACAAGGCGGACTTCCCCCACGTGGCGCAGCCAGCCGGCCCTGCGCCGGTGCAGCGTGGCGTCGGCCACCACCTTGCCCTCCGCCTCGGCGATCAGGGGCAGCACCCGGGCGGGGTTGATCTCCCGGCACCAGGCGTCGATGACCTCGGCGCGGGTCACCTCGTCCTTGAGGAACTTCCGATCCTCCTCCGGGAGCCGGCGGAAGAAGTCGCCGAGGGCGTCCCGGTCAACGCTGCGGAGCGGCCGGACCGTCACGGTGCTCCCGTCCCGAAGCGTGAGGGTCTTGGGATACTCAGAACCGGCCATCGTTCCTCCTCGCCGGCGGCTCCGCGCCGGCCCGTCGTGCCGTCCTACCAGGTGACCGAGAGCACCCGATACCCCGCCTCGCGGATCGCCTCGACCACCTCGTCCACGTCGGGCGCCTCGAGGCGAATCACCAGGACGGGCACCTCCGCCCCGCGCGCGCTCGCCCGCGCCGCAAAGAGGCTCACGACCTCCCCGCTCTTCGCGGCGATCGCCGTGCAGACTGCCGGGAGGGTGCCCGGCGTGTCCTCCACCACCACCTCGAGCCGCGCAGTACTCGTCCGGATCCCCAGGATCTCCGCCAGGGCGGCCAGCAGGTCGGTCTCGGTGATGATCCCGGCCAGGCGATCGCCCTGCAGGACCGGCAGGCAGCCGATCCGGTGGTCCACGAGGAGGCGGGCCGCCTCCTCGATGGGCGTCTCGGGGGTGACGGTGATCACCTTGGCCGTCATCACCTCCCCGACCGTGAGGCGATCCAGGAGGTAGAGCAGCTCGTGCACCTCCAGACTGGTCGCCGGCGATGGGAGCACGCGCCGGATGTCGCGGTCCGTGATGATCCCCACCAGCCGGCCCCGCTCCACCACGGGCAGGTGGCGGATCCGATGCTCCTGGAGCAGGCGGGAGGCCCCCGCGACGCTCGTCCCGGGCGTGACCGTCACCACCTCGGGCTGCATCCGCTGTCCGACCAGCATGACTCGACTCCTTCCCCCCCCGTCGGGCTCAGGCGGCGTCCGCCGCCTCCTGGGCGATCCGGACCTGGTATGTCTGGCACTTCTCGTGGTCCGGACCCGTACAGTAGTCCCGAAACTCAGCGATGGTGACGGCCCGCAGGCGCCCGTCCCGGTAGGCCAGACAGTACCCCAGGAGCGGGTACCCGCTCGCCGCCGGACAGCACTACAGAAAGGGGCACTGCTGCTCCTCCGTGCCTCCCTTCTCTGCTGTCTTCCCTGGAGCGCATACGCGTCGGGCCATGTTGTGCTCTCCTCGTCAGGCTAGTAGCGCATGGCGTCGGCCATCCACCGATTGCCCCGCCCGCGCCGCCGCCCGCTCTCGCAGGCGGATCCCCCTCCTCCAGGCGGAAGGAGCAACCGGAGTGCCATAGAGCAGCCGGTGTGTCTCCGAGCGGGAGAGAAACTCCTGAAGGATTTCAAGGAGTTGCAAGGGGAGTGGGGTCGGAGGCGAACACCCCTTCGAAGCAGCCAGGCTCGCGTGGGACAGCCCCGCCCCATGAGAGGAGGCTTGCGCGGGGGTAACCTACCGTCGGCGCCGGCCTTCGACCTTGGGGCAGGGATGCCGCAGAGGGGGGAGGATGCCCCAGCGCGCGGGGGTGCACCGGCTGGGGAGCGCCGCCTTAGCTCGCGGCGCGTTTCGTCGGAGGGGAGGCGAGCAGGGAGCGCAGGTACTTTGGACAGTAGACGTAGGCGCTCCGGCTGCAGAGCTCCCAGTACTCGGTCCGGGTAGGGATCGGGTAGCCCAGCCCGCTCCGGACAGCGCAGGCCGCCCCCGCCGGGTTGCCCCGGCCGCGGGGGACCCGGCGCAGGTAGGGACACCGGACCCGCCGGCGTCCGCCGAGCAGGCTTACAGCCCGTCGCAACTGCCAGTCGTAGGCCACTGCCGTCCCCTCAGGCCGGGAGCTGGGGGTCCAGCGCCCGCTCCACCAACCCCAGGAAGTCGGCCATCCGGAGCGGCTTGGTGAGGTACCCAACTACGTCCAGGTCCATCGCCCGGACGTAACTCTCCCAGTCACCGAGTCCGGTGATCAAGATGACCGGCAGCAGGGGCCAGCGCCGGCGGGCCGCCTCCGCGAGGCGGAGCCCGTCCATGCGCGGCATGAGGAGGTCGGTAATCAGGAGATCGTAGGGACGGCTCCCCAGCACCCCCAGCGCCTCGGTGCCATCCGCCGCCAGGTCCACCCGGAAGCCGCGGCGCTCCAGGGCCCGGCGGAGGAGGACCCCCATGTCCTCCTCGTCCTCCACGACGAGAATGTGCTGTGGCGAGTCCTGCACCTTGACGCTCCCCGGATGGCCCGCCCCCTGCCACGCCCGCCACGCGGCCCGGGCGCGAGGGTCGCGGCCACCGTCAGCGGTAGTCGTACTCGAACGCCACCCGGATCGGGCTGCCCCAGACCTCCTTCTGCGCCTGGCCCCGGACCAGGGTCGCCGGGCTGACGTCCAGGAGGATGCTGTAGCGGTTCCCCTTCACCAGGGTCACATTGTCCCCGTAGTGGAAGGTGTTCGCGATCATCGGGGGCAGCTCCACGGTGAACGCCCGGCCCGTGAGCCGGTTCTGGATCGTCGCCGTGATAGTCAGGTACGGGACGTTCACCCGTCGGACCGTGTCGAAGACCGTCACCTCGAGGTGGTGGGTCGCCGGTCCGGTCGGCTCCCCCTCCCCGTGGGGGTGGCTGTGCACCGGCGGGAGGATCACCCCCCTCTCCGCCGGCCAGACGAAGAGGGCCACCTGCATGTCCTTCACCTGCTCCACTCCCACGAGCGGTTTGGACTGGGCGCGAGCAGCCGCGGGGAGAAGCAGCAGCCCCACCGCCAGCGGCACGAGCCCCGCATGCATTGCCTTGAGCCTCCGCATCACCATCCCTCCTTTCCCGTCCGGCGCAACGCGCCGTCAGCTCTCCGCGTGTCCGGCCGTCCATCCCGCGGGCGTCTGGGGAGGCCGCTCCTGCCGCCGGGGCTGGTAGGCGCAGAAGGGCTCCTCCGCCAGGAAGTCCCCCGTGGCGGCATAGGCCCTGGCCCGGCAGCCCGCGCAGACGGTCTTGAACTCGCAGGGCCCGCACTTTCCCCCCAGCAGGTCGGCGTCCCGGAGGCGCGCAAAGACCGGCGAGCGCTCCCAGATATCCGCGAAGCGCTCTCGCCGGACGTGGCCGGCCTCGACGGGGAGGTAGCCGCAGGGGAAGACCTCCCCCTTGTGGGAGATGAAGCAGACCGCCGATCCGGCCAGGCAACCCTTGGTCATGGCGGCCATCCCATCCGTGGCGAGATGCAGCTCCCGGCCGTCCCGCTTCGCCCGCTGGCGGATCACCCGGTAGTAGTGGGGGGCGCAGGTCGCCTTGACGTGCAGCCGGCCCTCGCGCGCCAGGTCGTAGATGTCGTTGAGAACCTCCTCGTACCGGGCCGGGGAGAGCATCTGGTCCTCGGCGATGGCCAGGCCGCAGCCCACCGGGACCAGCATGAAACAGTGCAGGGCCACGGCGCCGACCCCGACGGCGAGGTCGTAGATCCCGCGGAGCTCGTGCTCGTTGTGCTGGGCGATGGTGGTGTTGATCTGGACGTCGCAGCCCGCTGCCCGGAGGGCCCCGATCCCCTCCAGCGCCTGGTGGAAGGCGCCGAGCTGCCGCCGGAAGACATCGTGGGTCGCGGCCGTCGCCCCATCCAGGCTGACGGCACACCGGACGATGCCCGCGGCCCGGATCTGCCGGGCCACCGCGTGGTCAATCAGCGTCCCGTTGGTGGCGAGCGAGACCGGGAGCCCCCGGCGCACCCCGTGGCGCGCGATGTCGTAGATGTCCGGGCGCAGGAGCGGCTCGCCCCCCGAAAGGACCAGGATGGGCCGGCCCAGGACTGCGATCGCATCCACCAGGCTCAGCGCCTCGGCGGTACTGAGATCGCTCCGCATCAGCTCGCGGGCGACCTCCAGCCGGCGGCAGTGCTTGCACTCCAGGTTGCACCCGGCGGTCGTCTCCCAGAAGACCAGCCGGAGCTGGTGCTCGCGGTTGTGGATGACGGCCATCGGACTGCCGGGGCCGGCGGAGTGTTCAGGAGGCATCGCTCACCTCCGAAGCCGGCCGCACGGCCCCGCGGGCCGGCGGGGAGATCCGGGCCGGCCCGGCAGCACCGACGGCGACGGGCAGGCCCACCTCGGCATCCGTGAGGTAACAGGCCGGGTCCGGCGCCCAGGGATCGCCGGTCGCGAGCTCGGCCCGGACGCGCAGCGCTCCCCCGCACGCGTTGAAGAACCTGCAGGCCCGGCACCGCCCGCTGATCCGGCTCCGCCGGTCCTTGAGGCCGGCCATCAGGGGATCCGCCGTGTCCTGCCAGATGTGAGAGAACGCACGGCGCTTGACATTCCCCAGGGAGTAGTGCGTCCAGAACTGGTCCGCGTGCACGTCCCCCACCCAGTCGATCGCCCCGATTCCGACCCCGGAGGAGTGCAGACCGCCCCCGTTCCATTCCAGGAGGCGCAGCACGTCCGCGGCCCGCCCGGGGTCCCCCGCGAGAAGCTTCAGGTACACATACACCCCGTCCGCGTGATTATCAACGGTGAGGATCTCTTTCGGCAGCCCCCGCCGGGCGAAGTCAGCGGTCCGCTCCAGGATGATGTCCAGGGCCCGCCGCGTCTCCGCGGGAGAGAGCTGGTCGCCGGTGAGGCTCCGGCCCCGGCCGGAGGTGACCAGGTGATAGAAACAGGCCCGGTTGATCTGCTCCGCCTCGATGAAGTCGAAGATCCGGTGCAACTCGGCCGCGGTATGGCGGGTGAGCGTCAGCCGCAGCCCGACCCGCTGCCCCGCGGCCACGCAGTGGCGAAATCCCCCGACCGTCCGCTCAAAGGCCCCCC
>DASYVA010000036.1 GCA_036000645.1 Candidatus Methylomirabilis sp. | reverse complement strand
GTTTTTGTGTTTTCGGTGTCCCGAGCAGGACGGTAACCGGGGGAGGGAGAAGGAGGGGAGGGCGGTCCCAGCGTTCTCGGGATGGCTCACTGAGGACACGACGGGGTTCCACCGTAGAGGAGGGCGCGAGGCTGTGAAGTTGACGGGGAAGGTCAAGTGGTTCAACGACGCGAAGGGGTACGGGTTCATCGAGCGGCCGGACGGGGATGACGTGTTCGTCCACTACAGCGCGATCGTGGGGACCGGCTTCCGGTCACTGAGCGAGGGGCAGGAGGTGGAGTTCGAGGTCGTGGACGGGCCGAAGGGGAAGCAGGCTGCCAACGTGATGAAGCTCGCCTGACACCCTCCCCAGCCAGATCCCCCGGCGCCCCGCGAGGAGCGCCGGGGTTTTTATCGGGACAGGGATCCCAGCGGTTCCTGCTCACCCGCCGCGCCGAGGCCCGCTCACTCGGGGGGCTGAACCAGCTCCCGGATCGGGACATCTACCCCGCAGACCTCGCAGTGGACGGTCCCTTCCGCCTCCGGATCCACCTGGAACTGCGTCATGGCGCAGTACGGGCAGAAGAGGGGGCCCGGCCGCGCGGTCATGGGCTCTCCGTCACCGCTCCCCGGTTCGCGCCCGTTCGGGCGCCAGCCGGAAGGCCGGAGGGATGCTGAGCGCCAGGATGGCGCCCACCAGCGCCAGGCCGGCCGCCGCATAGCAGCCGCCGGCGAAGGAGCCGGTCATGTCCCGGATCCACCCGGTGACCATGGGAGCCGCCAGGGCCCCCAGGAAGGCCACCGTGTTGCAGAGGCCGAAGGCCGTGCCGAGGACCTCGGGGGGCGCCAACTCTCCGAGCACGGCGTAAGCCGGCCCGTAGCAGCCCCAGAGGCACACGCCGGCGAGGAAGATCCCGGTGCCCAGGGCCGCCGCCGGAACCCGGAGACTGAGCCCGATCCCGAGGGCCACGAAGGCAGCGGCCACGCCCAGGTAGGTCAGCGCCACGACCCCCTTGCGTCCCAGCCCCCGGTCGGCTGCCCGGTCGCTGGCCCAGCCGACCAGCAGCAGCCCGGGCAGGGCAGCGAGCCCGAACAGGCTCGCGTACAGCGAGGAGGCCCCGAGCGTGCGCACCCCCAGCTCCTGGAACATCGCCGGGGCCCACGTGCCCACCAGGGAGAGGGCATAGATGTTCATCGCCTGGGCCAGGTACAGGCGCCAGAGCTCCCCCTGCCCCAGGAGCGCCCGGTAGGGACGCCAGTCCCACCCCCGGCGAGAGGCGGTGGCCGGCTCCCGGATGAACCGCCAGACCGCGGCCGCGGCCAGGAACGAGGGGAAGGAGAGGAGGACGAACGTGGCTCGCCACCCCCATGCCTCCGCGAGCACTCCGCCTAGCAGGAGACCGAGGCACAGGCCGAGCCCCCCGCCGGTGAAGGAGATCCCGTGGCCCACGCCCATCTTCCCGGAGGGGGTCGCGGCGGCGATGAGCGGGCGGTCGTTCCCGAAATAGGACCCCATCCCCAGCCCGGCCACGAATCGGGCGGCGAAGATCTGGCCGAAGGACGTCGCGAAGCCGGTGAGGAGCGAGGCGACGGCCCAGGTCAGCGTCCCGGCCACCAGCACCCGCTTCCGGCCGAAGAGCTCCCCGAGGACGCCGGCCGGGACCTGCATCCCCGCGTAGGCATAGAAGTACGCGGTGGCGAGGAGGCCGGCCTGGGTGAAGCTCAGATCGAATTCCCCCATGAGGAGGGGGAGAAGGGGAGCGAGGGCCATGCGGAGGAGGTAGATGTTAAGCCAGCCGAAGACAAAGACGGCCCAGACGGTGTGGTAGGGCTCCCGTGGCATCCGCCGGAGGCTCCCCGTCCCTTACCAGTACCGCTCCTCCCGCCACGGGTCCGCGTTGTTGTTGTAGCCCCGGACCTCCCAGAACCCGGGCCGATCCTCGGCCGTGAGCTCCATCCCCCGGACCCACTTGGCGCTCTTCCAGAAGTACCGCTTCGGGACGACCAGGCGGAGGGGGAACCCGTGCTCCGGGGCCAGCGCCTTGCCATCGTGGGTGTCCGCGAAGAGGACGTCCTGGTCCAGCAGGGCCTCGAGGGGGAGGTTCGCGGTGTACCCCTGCTCGGCATGCACGACGACGAAGCGGGCCTCCGGCTTCACGCCCGCCCGGTCGAGCAGGTCCCGGCCGGCCACCCCATCCCACCGGTTATCGAAGCGACTCCACGTGGTGACGCAGTGGATGTCCGAGACCACCTGGAGGCGGGGAAGCGCCTGAAACTCCCGCCACGTGAATCGGAGGGGGCGCTCCACGAGGCCGAAGACGCGGAAGTCCCAGGTCGCCTCGGCGAACCGCGGGATGCTCCCGGCATGCAGGACCGGCCAATCGCGCGTGACCCGCTGGCCGGGAGGGAGCCGCTCCGCCCCCGCCCCCCCGACATCCTTCCCCTTCCGACCCGGCCAGATGCCCATCCTGTTCCCCTCTCCCCGTCCCGCGCGCGCCCGGGCGAGCGCCGCGTCGCCTGCCCCACTCCGTGCTTGACTCCCCGGGACGGGCGCCTATCCTAGGATACGGTCGCCCGTCACCGGGCGGATCAGCCTCGGGGAGGAAGCATGGACCGCGTGGTGATCCTCGAAGGAATGCGGGCCAAGACGCCCGACGACCCCATGGTCCACTTCATGCTGGGCAACGAATACTTCAAGACCGCCCGCTACGCCGACGCCGTCGTGGCCCTCACGGCCTACCTCGCGCGGCAGGAGGACGAGGGTTCCGCCTACCGACTGCTCGCCCAGGCTCACGAGCGTCTCGGCGACCGGGAGGCGGCCAGGGCCGCCTACCGGCAGGGCATCACGCAGGCCACGAAGTTTCACCACGCCAGCATGGTCGAGGAGTTCACCGAGTCCCTCGACGCCCTCTGAGATCCCCCCCACCCCCTGTCCCCGCACCCGCCCACGAGCATCCCGGCCCCCCCGGGCGCCCCCGCGCGCGCGCGCCCGGAGGCGCAGGGCGAGTCTGGCGATGGAGCCGGCCGAAAGGCCGGCGCCATGGCGGCCTCGGACGCGGGCGCCGCTAGGGATCGGAGCAATCGCGGGTGAAGCCACACCGGGGGCACTGGAGCTTGCAGTGGTGCTCCACCATCGCCGTCTCGCACCGATCGCACGGGACGGGCGCGGTCCCGGGGGAACCGGAAACCGATGCGGGCGCCGGAGCCGGCATGCTCGCGCTATTATACCCACCTCCCCCCGCAGAGCAAGCGTTCCCCCATCTCACCGGAGGGCTTCCCGGATCGCCTGCGCCACTTCCCGCGCCCGGGCGGGGGACGGCACCTGCTTCTCGTGGGCGTGCGTCCAGACCGGGCGCGGCCAGGCCGGATCGCCGGCATGACGCGGGACCAGGTGCCAGTGGATGTGGGGACTCTGGTTGCCGAGGACGGCGTAGTTGATCTTGATGGGCCGGAAGGCCCGCTGGAGGGCCTCCGCTGCGCGGCAGACGTCCTCCAGGAGGGCCGTCCGGACGGCGGGCGTGAGGTGGAAGAGCTCGGTGGCGTGGTCCCGGAGGACGAGCAGGCAATACCCGGGGAACGTCTGATCCTCGTAGAGGACGAGGCGCGCGACGCTGAGCTCGGCAATCGCATGGTCCGCCGGCATATCGAGGAACCGGCAGCGCTCGTCGCACGTCCCGCGCATGGCTAGTGGGACTCCAAGGAATTGGATCTCTGGCTCACGCCGGCGCGCCGAGGACGGGGGGCGGGCAGGCCGCGCCGGCCCCGGCCCAGGGCGCAGCGGATTCCGGCCCATCAGGCCCACCCGAGCTCCGTGAGGCGCTCCTCCCCGATGCCGAAGTGATGGGCGATCTCGTGGACCACGGTGGTCCGGATTTCTTCCCGGGTCTCGGCGTCGCCATCACACCACTCCTCCAGCGGCCCCTGGAAGATGGTGATCTTGTCCGGAAAGAGCGGGGGCGCCTCGACCCCCCGCTCCGGCAGGGGCGTCCCCTGGTAGAGGCCGAAGAGAGTGTCCTCGGGCCCCAGGCCGGCTTCCTCCAGGTCTTCCGGGGTAGGCCAGTCGGCGATGACGACTTCCACGTTCGCCATCCGCGACCGGAGCTCCTCGGGGAGGGTCTCCAGGGCCTCGGTCACCAGTCGGGCGAATCGTTTCCGGTTCATGGGATCTCGGAGGGGGACGTCGGACGCGTATCATACCACCCCTCTCCGGACCCACCAAGGGCGAATGCGCCCTCGCCGGAGCGACGCACGGGGTGCCCCGGAAGGGGGCCGGGCCCGCGGGGACCGGGATTCCCGGAACCGGGGCGGAGAGCGCCGGCCTAGAGATTCCGGATCTTCTGCTGGAGGATCAGGATCTGGAGGGCCATGCTGGCCTTCATGACCAGCTTCTGCAGGTC
>DASYVA010000035.1 GCA_036000645.1 Candidatus Methylomirabilis sp. | reverse complement strand
GAAGGTGATGCCGGCGGCGGGCCTCCTGTCTGCCATGGGAGTGGAGGAGCTCATCGTGGCGCTCCAGGGCACCCCGGAGCGGATGGCGATGGCCGGGCGCGTCCCGGCCGACGGGAGCGCCGGGCTGAGTGAGCGGGAGTGGGCGACGGTGGCGGATGGCCTGCACCGGATAGCCGAGGCGCTCCGCCCACTCACCGTGGGCCTCGTCCTGCACAACCACGCCGGCTCGTTCGTCGAGACCCGGGCCGAGCTGGACACGCTCTGCCGGCTGACCGATCCGATCAAGGTCGGGCTCTGTCTGGACGCGGGCCACCTGGCCTACGGCGGGGCGGACGTCCTGGAGACCTTCCGGGCCCACCGGGAGCGGCTCCGGTACGTGCACGTCAAGGACGTGGACGCGGCGGCGCTGGCGCGGATCCGGCGGGAGCGGCTCGGGTGGCTGGACGCCCTGCGGCAGTACCCGTTTACCGAGCTCGGTCGGGGAAGCCTCGACATCCGGGGCCTCTTCGCGCACCTCGAGGGGAGCCAGTACGGCGGCTGGGTCATCGTGGAGCAGGACACCACGCCCCGGACAGCGCTGGAGTCGGCCCGGCTCAGCCGGCGGTATCTGAAGGAGGTCTGCGGGGTCTAGGGGCGTGGAAGGCATTTGGCGGAATGGCGCTGAAAAGGAGGAGCATGATGCGGCGGATCGGGTGGATCGCGGTGGCCGTCCTGCTCGTCGCAGCAGGGCCGGCGTTCGGGGCGAACGTCCTGCACATGTACTCGGCCCTCGACACCAACGAGACCAAGCTCTACATCCCGGAATTCGAGAAGGACACCGGCATCAAGGTCGAGTGGGTCCGGATGTCGGCAGGGGAGGTCCTGGCGCGGGTTCGCGCCGAGGGCAATAACCCGCAGGCCAGCATCTGGTTCGGAGGCCCCTCCCAGGAGCACATCGCGGGAAAGAAGTTCGGCCTGCTCGCTCCCTACAAGCCGAACATCGACTGGACCCTCCCGGCGAACGGCCACGATTCCGACTGGCACTGGGTCGGCTACTACTTCGGGGCGATCGGGTTCGGCTCCAACAGCAACATCCTGAAGAAGATCAATGCCGAGCCGCCCGCCTCCTGGGAAGACCTGCTGCGCCCGGCCTACCAGAAGCAGATCGCCATCGCCTTCCCCTACACCTCCGGAACCTCCTTCACGGTCCTGGCGACGCTCGTCCAGATGTGGGGGGAGGACAAGGCCTTCGACTACTGGAAGAAGCTGAACGCGAATATCCACCACTACGACAAGTCCGGCTCGGCGCCCGTGACCCAGGCGGGGCTGGGCGAGGTGGGGGTGGCCATCTCCTTCTCGCACGACATCATCGCGAAGGGCTCGGCCAAGGGCTACCCCGTGGTCATCACCTTCCCGAAGGAGGGGACCGGCTACGAGATCGGGGCCATGTCGCTCATCAAGGGGGGACCGGAGCCGGAGCTAGCCAAGAAGTTCATTGACTGGGCCCTCTCGGTTCGCGCCCAGAACCTGATGCAGCAGTGGTTCCGGATCCCGCTGAACCCGAAGGCCACGGTGGCGCCCGGGGCGGTCCGGGCCGACCAGGTGAAACTCATCGACTTCGACGCCGTGAAGGCGGGCGAGGACAAGGACCGCCTCATCAAGCGGTGGCGCCAGGAGATCGGCCAGTAACGCAGGAGGAGATGCCCCTGACGGTGACCTTCGGTCCCGGGGCGTCGGCCTATGACCGCCACGTAGGGCGCTGGTCGCGGTTGTATGTCCCGGCGCTCCTCACGGCTGCGGGGGTGGCTCCGGGCCAGCGCATCCTCGATGTGGCCACAGGAACCGGTGAGGCCGCGCTCGCCGCCGCTCCCTGTGTTGCCCCATCGGGGAGAGTCCTCGGGGCCGACATTGCCCTCCCGATGCTGGAAGTTGCCAGGGCGAAGATTGCCGGCAGACCCATTACCCTCGTCGCGATGGACGGCCAGGCCCTGGCCTGTCGGGACAAGAGCTTCGATGCGGTCATCTGCCAGCTTGGCCTGATGCACCTCCCGGATGTCGTGCGGGGGGTAGAGGAGTTTCGCCGAGTCCTCCGCCCCGGTGGGCGGGTTGCGGTCTGTGTCTGGTCCAAGCCGGAGCGGGTGCCGATGTTCAGCATCCTCGGGGGCACCCTCAGCCGCTGCCTCCCCGCCCAGCGGGATGCCCTGCATCTGGCCTACTCCCTCGGGGATCCGCACCGTCTCGGACGATTGCTCGCCGAGGCGGGCTTACACGAGGTCTGCGTGACCGGGGAAACGCGAGAGATCGCCTACGAGTCGTTCGACGACTACTGGAGCCCCGTTGAGGCGGGAGCGGGGCGGTCGGGCCAAGCCTATCGAGCGCTTCCCGCGGAGGTGCGGCAGGCCGTCCGCAAAGACGTCCAGGAACGTCTGTCACAATTCGCATCCGGCGGACGGTTCGTGATGGAAGCGGAGGCGCTCATCGCCTCCGGGACCCGCTAGAAAGGGGACGGGTGTCTGACCTGCGCCGCCTGCTCCGGGAGCCGCTCGTGGCGGCCATCATCGCCGCCGTCACGGCCGCCCTCGTCCTCTTCGTCCTGCTCCCCCTCTTCAAGGTCTTCCAGATGTCGCTCCGGACCGAGGGGGGGTACGGCCTCCAGGTCTACCGCGACCTCCTCAGCCAGCCCTTCAACCGCCGCCCCCTCCTGAACAGCCTCCTCCTGGGCGTCCTGGTGGCCATCGTCGGGACAGCCGTCGGGTTCCTGTACGCCTTCGCCGTGGCCCGCACCAACATCCCCGGCCGCCGCCTCTTCCGTGTCATCGCCACCTTCCCGATCATCTCGCCGCCGTTCGTCATCGCGCTGGCCACGATCCTCCTCTTCGGCCACAACGGCTTCGTCACCCGGGTCATCTTCCGCGGGGCCTGGGACCCGGAGATCTACGGCCTGAAAGGGCTTCTGCTGGTGGAGACGCTGGCCTACTTCCCGACGGCGTTCCTGATCATGCTGGGGATCCTCCAGGCCATTGACCCGGCGCTGGAGGAGGCCTCGCTCAACCTGGGGGCCACCCGCTGGCAGGTCTTCCGAACGGTCACGCTCCCCCTGGCCGTCCCGGGGCTGGCCAGCTCGCTCCTGATCGTCTTCATCGAGTCGCTGGCCGATTTCGGCAACCCGATCATCCTTTCGGGGAACTTCCACGTCCTGTCGGTCCAGGCGTACCTGCACATCACCGGGATGTACGACATCGCCGGCGGGACTGCGCTGGCGGTCCTCCTCCTCGTCCCGTCCCTGCTCGCCTTCGCCCTTCAGAAGTACTGGGTCGGGCGCAAATCCTATGTCACCGTGACGGGGAAACCCTCCGCCGGGCGCGTCCCGACCGTCGGACCGGTCGGCCGGCGGGTCCTCTTCGGTCTCTGCTGCCTCTGCTCGGGGTCCGTCCTGCTCTTCTACGGGACGGTCCTCTTCGGCTCCTTCGTGGTGCTGTGGGGGGCCGATCACACCTTCACGCTGAAGCACTACGCCGACGTCTACCTGGTGGGCTGGCCCTCCATCCGGGACACCCTCCTCCTGGCCACGGTCGCCACCCCGGTGACGGGCCTCCTGGGGATGGTCATCGCCTTCCTGGTGGTCCGGCGGCGGTTCGTCGGGCAGCAGCTCATGGAGCTGACCTCCATGCTCACGTTCGCCGTGCCCGGGACGGTCGTCGGGATCGGCTACATCCTGGCCTTCAACCAGCGCCCCCTGCTCCTGACCGGGACGGCCGCCATCATCGTCCTGCTCTTTGTCTTCCGGAACGTGCCGGTC
>DASYVA010000034.1 GCA_036000645.1 Candidatus Methylomirabilis sp. | reverse complement strand
CCGGTGGCCGGCGCCAGGCCCGGTGTCGGGTTCTACGACGCCTGCCCGGGAACCGTCTGAAACGCCCTTGGGAGACGGGAAATGGAAGGGACGGCCGGGCGGGGCACCCTTCTGCGCTTCTGCGCCGCGACCCTCCTGTTCTGGGGGTCGCTCTACGTGTATGTTCCCACCCTGGCCCCCTACGCGCAGGTCCTGGGGGCTTCTCTCACCGTGATCGGCCTCATTCTGGCCGCCTATGGCTTCACACAGTTCGCCCTGCGCATCCCGCTGGGGCTCTGGGCGGATCGCCACGGGAGGTGCCGTCCCTTCATCGTGGCCGGCTTCCTCCTCGCCCTGGCGAGCGGCCTCGGCCTCAGCTTCGCCCCGGGGGCGGGGGCGCTCCTCGTCTTCCGGGGCGTCGCCGGGGCCGCTGCCGCGTCCTGGGTCGCCTTCACGGTCCTTTTCGCCGGCTACTTTCCTGCGGGGGCCACCAGCCGGGCCATGGGGATCGCCGTCGGGGTCTCCGGGCTCGCCCAGATCCTCGCGACCGCCGTCGGGGGTCTCCTGGCCGAGCGGTGGGGGTGGGTGGCCCCCTTTTACGCCGGAGCCCTGCTGGCGGGCGCGGGGGCGGTGGTCGCCGCCGGACTGCCCGAGGCCGGGCGGCGGCGATCGGCGGCCCTGTCCCTGCGCGAGGCGCTGGCCCCGCTGGCGCGCCGCGGGCTTCTCCTGGCGTCAGGTCTCGCGGCCGTGGGGATGTTCTCCACGTACGTGACCGTCTACGGCTTCACGCCGATCTACGCCGTGGGCCTCGGCGCCTCCTAGGCCGAGTTAGGGGTCCTCACGACGGTGAGCATCCTGACCTATACGGCGGCGAGCTTCCTGGCGGGCGGCGTGCTGGCGCGGACCCTCGGCCATCGCGTGGTGGTCACGGCCGGCCTCACGATCGCCGCCCTCGGCACCCTGGTCATCCCGGCCATCACGGACTTCTCCCTCCTCGTCCTCTCACAGGCGGTCGGAGGAGTGGGCCGCGGCGCGCTCTTCCCTGTCCTGATGGCCCTGAGCCTTCAGGAGGCCGGCGCCGGCGAGCGGGCCACGGCCATGGGGGCGTTTCAGGCCTTCTACGCCATCGGGATGACGGGCGGGCCGGCCCTGGCCGGGCTCCTGGCGGACGCGTTCGGCCTCGGCGGAGCGTTCGTCGCCACGGGGCTCCTGACCGGGGCGGGGGCGGCCCTCGCCTGGTGGGGGATCGGCGGGGCCGGGGAGCGGGAGGCGGCGGTCCGGCCCGAAGGGGTCGGGCTCAGGCCCTGAGAGGGAGGACGGACGGATGGCCTTCACGGCGGAGCTGCGGCGGAAGGCGGATCCCATCTGGCGGAAGATCGCCGCGCATCCCTTCGTCCGGGGGATCGGGAGCGGCCGTCTCACGAGGCGGCGCTTCCGGTTCTACCTCTGCCAGGATTACGTCTTCCTGGTGGAGTACAGCCGGGTCCTGGCCCTCGCGGTGGCTCGAGCGGAGGACCTGCAGACCATGGGGGAGTTCGCCGCCCTCCTCCACGCGACCTTGCACACCGAGATGGATCTGCATCGGCGCTCCGCGCGGCGCTTCGGCGTGAGCCCGGCGGCCCTGGAGCGGACCGTCCCCGCCCCCACCGCGCACGCCTACACCCGGCATCTCCTCCACGTGGCGGCCTCCGGCACCCTCGCGGAGCTGTGCGCCGCGCTCCTGCCCTGCCAGTGGGGATACTGGGAGCTGGGCACCGTCCTCGCGAAGGGGCAGCGGGGCGGCCGGGCCAACCCCTACGGGGACTGGATCCGGACCTACAGCAGCGCCGACTTCGGCAAGCTGGCGCGCTGGCTCCGGGGCCTCACCGACCGCCTGGCGGAGGGGGCGGGGCGGGCCGAGCGGGACCGCATGCGCCGCCACTTCATGACCAGCAGCCGCTACGAGTACGGGTTCTGGGACATGTCCTACCGGATGGAGCGCTGGCCCCTGTAGGGGGCGCATCGAATTTGGATCCGGGGCATCTATAGGGGCAAACGCGGCCGCGGGGACGGACGGGTCGCTGCGCCCACCTGGAGCGAGAGAACGATGCCGACGAACAGTCACGGCGGGCGCCTGCACTACGCCTGGGTGGTCGCGGGGGTCACCTTCCTCGCCCTGCTGGCCGCCTCGGGCGTCCGGTCGTCCTTCGGGGTCTTCATCAAACCCCTCGAGCGCGACTTCGGGTGGGAGCGGGGCGCCATCGCCCTCGCCGCCGCGTTCTCGCTCCTGATCTACGGCGCCATCGGGCCCTTCATCGGGCGCCTGGTGGACCGCTACGGCCCGCGGCGCGTATTGGCGCTGAGCGTCCTGCTCTGCGGCGCGGGGGCGCTCCTCTCGGCCACCGTCACGCGGCTCTGGCATCTGTACCTGTGGGCGGGGATCTTCACGGCGGTGGGAGCGGGCGGGGCCGCCATCGTCACGGCGTCCGCGATCGCCGCCCGCTGGTTCGAGCAGCGGCGCGCCCTCATGATGGGGATCGCGGGGGCCGGGACCTCCGCCGGGCAGCTCCTCTTCATCCCGCTCGCCATGGGCCTCACGCTCCAGTTGGGCTGGCGGCAATCCTTCGTCTGGCTCGGGGCGATCCTGGTGTTCCTGGTGGCTCCCCTCACCATGTGGCTCCTGCGGGACGACCCGGGGGAGAAGGGACTCCGCCCCTACGGGGCCGCGGCTCCCGCTCCCGCCGGGCGCGCAGCCGGAGCCGCTCTCGCGCCCGAGCGACGGACGGCGGTGAGGGAGGCGATCCGGTCCGCCGACTTCTGGTATCTGGCGGGGGGGTTCTTCGTCTGCGGCTACACGAGCAACGGGATGATCGGGACGCACGTGGTCCCGTACGCCGTAGACCGGGGGCTGGGGGAGATGACGGCGGCGGCGGCGATCGGCCTCATGGGGGCCATGAACGTGGTGGGGACGCTCGCCTCCGGCTACCTCTGCGACCGCTTCGGCAAGAAGGTTCCGCTGGCCTGCTTCTACTTCTTCCGCGGGGTCTCCATCCTGTACCTGATCACGGTGGACACGCCCGTATCCCTGAACGTCTGGGCCGTCCTCTTCGGCCTGAACTACATCGCGACTGTCCCCCCCACCTCCACCCTCACGGCCGACCTCTTCGGGCGGTTCTCGGTGGGTGTCCTCTTCGGTTGGATCTTCCTGAGCCATCAGGTGGGGGCGGCGGCGGGGGCGTGGGTCGGGGGCTGGATCTTCGACGCGACCGGCTCCTACGCCCTGGCGTTCCTCTCCGCGGCGGTCCTCGCCTTCGTGGCCGCCGGGCTCAGCCTGTTGATCCGGGAGGGACGGCCCGCCCGCCTTGCCCCCGAGGAGGCGGCGGCCTACTGACGGGCCGGGGCGGCGAGTCGCGGGGGCGGGCCGGCGAGGGTCATCGCACGGAATAGGTCCGCTCGGCGGTGAACCGCTGGCCGGCGGGATCGGGGAAGCGGCCCGTGAGGGTAAGGGTGTAGGTGCCGGGGGGCGGGACACCGCCCGGGGCGGCCCCAGCGGGGAGGGTGATGACCTCCCGCTGATTGGCCTCGAGGCGGGTCCCCAGGAAGACCTGGTAGAGGATCCCCTCGGGGCCGCGGATCTCGGCCCCCTCCAGGGCGACCGGGCGGTCCAGGGCGAAGACGAAGCGGAGGTCGGCGCTCCCTTCCCGTTCCCAGCGTGCCTCGCGGATCGTGGGGGTGGGAGGGGCCGCCGGCGCCGGGACGGCGACCGCCCGTGCCTTGCCGAGGGGAGGGAGGGGCCGGTTCCCCTGCGCGACCTGCTCCGGCGCCGGGCGGTACTGGGCGAGGGCTTCCGGGAGCCAGGCCCGGATGTTCTCGGCCCGCTGGCCCGGCCCCGGGTGGGTCGAGAGGAACTCCGGGGCCCGCTGCTTTCCGTCCCGCTTCTCCATGCGCTCCCACAGGCTGAGGGCGGCGTGCGGATCGTAGCCGGCCTCGGCCATGAGGACGAGGCCGATGCGATCCGCTTCCGATTCCTGAGTCCGGCCCCAGGGGAGTAGGACGCCGATCGTGGCGCCGAGGCCGTAGGCCTGGAGCACCCCGTTGGTCACCGCGGGGTTGTTCGCCCCCATCCCGATCTGGATCGCCGCAGCCCCGAACTGAAGCAGCAGGCCCTGGCTCAGCCGCTCCGCCCCGTGCCGGGCGATGACGTGCCCCACCTCGTGGGCCAGGACGGCGGCCAGGCCGGCCTCCGTCTCCGCGACCGGGAAGATGCCCGTGTAGACCCCGACCTTCCCTCCGGGCAGCGCGAAGGCGTTGACCTGCTTGTCGTCCTCGAAGACGGCGAACTCCCAGTTGGCCTGGAGCGCCGAGGCGGCGGCGATCCGGCTCCCGATCCGCTCGACGACGGCGATGGGCGCGGGATCGCGGGAGCGCTTGCCCTTCTTGCCGACGGCCTCGAAGGCCTGGGCTCCGAGCTGGGCCTCGTAGGCGGAGGAGACCAGGATCAACTGGGAGCGGTGGGTGACGGGGGCGGTGGCGCAGGAGGCTGCGAGCGCCGCGAGGAGCGCCAGGAGAATCGCAAACCGCCACTCTCTCGAGACCGCTCGCCGCACCGCACGCATCGCCGCCCCCTTCCTCCTCTTCCGTCCCCGGCTGGGGTACCTCAATCTTAGGTTGGGAGCGGGAGGGACGCAAGGGGCAGGGCTTGCCCGTGCGCCCGGCCTCGGGTATCGTGGGGCGTCTGCGGAGAGACGGAAAGGGGGCATGGGATGGCAGATGCGGCCAGGATCCAGCGGGACGCTCGGGGCACGGTGGGGTACCTCGACCTGGTCCGGAAGCAGGGCGCAATGCGCATCCAGGCGGCTACCGCGGGCCGTCTGCGGCGGGCGATGGCGGGTGTGAGCCAGACGGACCTTGCGAGGCGCCCGGCTCCCGACAAGTGGTCCATCCGGGAAATCATCTGCCACCTGGCCGACGTGGAGGTGGTGAACGGCTGGCGCTACCGCATGATCCTGGCCCAGTCGGGCTCTCCCCTGACCGCGTTCGACCAGGACCTCTGGGCGAGCGAGATGGCCTACCGCCGGCAGGAGCCGAAGGTGGCCCTCGAGACCTTCGCCGCGCTTCGCCGGCGCCACCTGGCACTGATTCGGAAGACCCCCCGCTCCTCCTGGACCCGGTTCGGCATCCACCAGGAGCGAGGGCGCATCACCTTCCGCGACCTGGTGGAGTGGGAGGCCGCCCACGACCTCAACCATCTCGCCCAGGTGGACCGGATCCGCCGTCTCCTCTCTGCTCGCCGCGGCTCGCGCAAGCACTGAGCCCGCGCCGCCCTGAGGTGATCGCCCCCTCCCTCCCCCGGCAGCGCCGGACTCCACCTTTTCCTTGTGGGCCGGCCGGGCCTGGCGTATTCTCGGACCAGGCCTCCTGTTCTCCCTGCGGGGCCGCCGCCCTTCTCCAACCATCCGCCGCGCGCCCCGCTGGCTTCTCCCCCTGAGGGGCGTGGCGATTCCGCCGCGTGCATCGCGGGACGCGGCTGCGCCCCGCCGAGCCCCCGCCGCCCCGGGACCGGGCGGCCGGAGAGCGTCTCCCCGGCCCGAGGGAGGGTGCCCCATGGCCATCGTCAAGCGGCTGAAGGAGTTCCTGGACAAGGAGCGGGTGGCGTACCGGGTCACCACGCACGTCGAAACGTTTACGGCCCAGGAGACCGCCGCCGCCGCCCACGTTTCGGGGAAGGCGTTGGCGAAGGTGGTGGTCGTGAAGCGAGGGAGCACCTTCGCCCTGGCCGTCCTCCCCGCGGCCTGCAAGGTGAGCACGGAGCGCCTTCGGGGGATCCTTGGGGCGGCGGACGTGAGCCTGGCCCGGGAAGCCGAGTTCTCCCCCCTCTTTCCGGACTGCGATGCGGGGGCTATGCCTCCCTTCGGCAGCCTGTACGGCCTGGAGACTCTCGTGGACCAGGAGGTGGCGGCCCTGCCGCAGATCGTCTTCCGCGGGGGGAGCCACGAAGAGCTCGTGGCGATGGCCTATGCCGACTACGCCCGGCTCGTGCGGCCCCGGCTCGGCGACTTCTGTGTGCACGACTAATATCAACGCCATAATTCGTGTGACAGGCGGTCCGGGTGGCGCCGGATGCCGCCCAAAGGCCCCCGTAGCGGAGGGGGGGCCCATCGGCCTCGGGCCGAGGGGGGGAACCACGGGAGGGTTCCCCAGGGGGGCCGGGGGCCGGGGCGGCGCCGGCGACAGGACCCGGACCGTGTCACACTCATTCTGTCGTTTGCATTAGCGCGGGAGGGTGGTCATGCTCGACGCCATCGGTGAGGCTGCGGGGAAGGTCTGGAAGTACCTGGATGCGGGCGGTGCCCAGAGCATCGGCCGGATCCAGCGGGAGACGGGTCTGAGCCAGTCCCTGACCTACCTCGCCCTGGGCTGGCTGGCCCGCGAGGGGAAAATTCACTTCGCGCAGGAGGGCCGGGTCCTCCAGGTCAGCCTGGCGGGCTAGGCGGCCGGGCCGCCGGAGCCGCGCGACTCTGGCTTATTCCCCGTTCTGCTGCAGCAGCTTGGCCGCGAGCCCCGTCCAGCCGGTCTGATGGCTCGCGCCGATCCCCGCCCCGTTGTCCCCGTGGAAATACTCGTAAAACAGCACCAGGTCGCGCCAGTGGGGGTCCCGCTGGAACGCCTCCGTCCCCCCGTAGACTGGCCGACGGCCCTCGGGACCGCGGAGGAAGATGCGGGTGAGGCGGCGGGAGAGCTCCGCGGCCACCTCCCACAGGGTCATCATCCGCCCGGAGCCGGTGGGACACTCCACCTTGTAGTCGTCGCCCAGGTAGTAGTGGAACTTCTGGAGCGACTCGATGAGCAGGTAGTTCACCGGGAACCAGATCGGCCCGCGCCAGTTCGAGTTGCCGCCGAAGAGGCCCGTGCTCGACTCGGCCGGCTCGTAGTCCACCCGGTGCTCCATCCCGTTGACGGAGAGGACATACGGGTGCTCCTTGTGGAACCGCGAGATGGCGCGGATGCCGTAGGGGGAGAGGAACTCCCGCTCATCGAGCATGACGTTCAGCACGCGACGGAGCCGGTCGGGATCCACGATGGAGAGGAGCCGACGTTCCTCCTGGCCCGGGGTCCTCATGCACGCGCAGTTGCCGGTCAAGTCTGGCCGGTTGTCAATGAACCACTCCAGGCGCTGCTTGAAGCCGGGGAGGCGGTCCATCAGGTCGGGCTCCAACGTTTGGACGGCGAACACCGGGATCAGGCCCACCATGGAGCGCACCTTCAGGAAGAAATGGTCGCCGTTCGGCAGGTGGAGCACGTCGTAGTAGAAGCCGTCGGATTCGTCCCACAGTTCGATCCCCTCGCCGCCTCGGTTGTTCATGGCGTGGGCGATGTACATGAAGTGCTCCCAGAATTTGCTCGCGACGTCCTCGTAAGCCGGGTCCTCCCGGGCCAGCTCCATCGCGATCGCCAGCATGTTCAGGGTGTACATCGCCATCCAGGACGTCCCGTCCGACTGCTCGATGTGGCCGCCGGTGGGCAGCGGGGCGCTCCGGTCGAAGACGCCGATGTTGTCCAGGCCCAGGAAGCCCCCCTGGAAGATGTTCATGCCCTCGGCGTCCTTCCGGTTCACCCACCAGGTGAAGTTGAGCATGAGCTTGTGGAAGACGCGCTGGAGGAACTGGCGGTCGCCGACGCCGCGCCGCTTCTTCTCGATCTTATAGACCCGCCAGGCCGCCCAGGCGTGGACCGGCGGGTTCACGTCCCCGAGGGCCCACTCGTAGGCCGGTAACTGCCCGTTCGGGTGCATGTACCACTCGCGCAGCATCAGCACGAGCTGCTCCTTGGCGAAATCGGAGTCCACCAACGCCAGGGGGATGCAGTGGAAGGCCAAGTCCCAGGCGGCGTACCAGGGGTACTCCCACTTGTCCGGCATGGAGATGACGTCGGCGTTGTATAAGTGCGTCCACTCGTGGTTGCGCCCGCGGAACCGCTCCCGGGGCGGCGGGGGATAGGCGGGATCGCCCTCGAGCCAGTCCTTGACCACGTAGTGGTAGAACTGCTTGGACCAGAGGAGCCCCGCGAACGCCTGGCGCATGACGTTCTGCGCGTCCGCCGAGAGGCTGCTGGGGATCACCGTCGCATAGAACTCGTCGGCCTCGCGCTGGCGCTCGGCGAACGTCGCGTCGAACTCGGGTCCAAATGAGGGGGGCCCGGCCCCCGGGGCGCGGTCGGTGAGCTGGAGCCGGACAGTGACAGCCTCGCCCGGGCCGACGTGCAGGGGGTAGTGCGCGGCCATCTTCGTCCCCACGCCTTCGCGGTTTACCGCCTCCTTCACGCCGTGGACGATGTAGTCGTTGATGGCGTCCTTCACGTAGGGGGAGCCGTTCTCGACCCCGTAGAGCCGGCGGAAGTTCGTCTCGTTCTCGGTGAAGAGAAGGCCGGGCGTCCCGCCGCAGAGGAGCCAGCGCCGGCCGTAGGCGGGATGGTCGAGCTCGACCCCGCACGTGCCCGAGGCGGGGTCGGCCTGGCGGAGTTGGGGGCGCCGCGGATCGCGCCCCCAGGACCAGGTGTTGCGGAACCAGAGGGTCGGCAGCAGGTGCAGCGAAGCAGCCTCGGGCCCGCGGTTCGCCACGCTGATGCGGACGAGGATCTCCTCGGCGCTCGCCTTGGCGTACTCGATGAAGACGTCGAAGTACCGGTTCTCATCGAAGACGCCCGTGTCCAGGAGCTCGTACTCGGGGCTCCCCTTGTCCCGGCGCCGGTTCTCCGCCACGAGCTCCGTGTACGGAAAGGCCGCCTGCGGGTACTTGTAGAGGGATCTCATGTAGGAGTGGGTGGGCGTGCTGTCGAGGTAGAAGTACTGCTCCTTCCCGTCCTCGCCGTGGTTCCCCTCGTTGCCGGTCAGGCCGAAGAGGCGCTCCTTGAGGATGGGGTCGCGGCCGTTCCAGAGGGCGATGGCGAAGCAGATCAGTTGGTGCCGGTCCGAGATGCCGGCGAGGCCGTCCTCGTTCCACCGGTAGGCCTTCGAGCGGGCGTGGTCGTGAGGGAGGTAGTCCCAGGCGGTTCCGGAGGGGCTGTAGTCCTCGCGCACGGTCCCCCAGGCGCGCTCGCTGAGGTAGGGCCCCCAGCGCTTCCAGTGAACCCTGCGCTCGCGCGACTCCTCTAGGCGTTGCTCTTCCCTGGTCACGATGGCATCTCTTCCGGGACCCTCGGCCCTTCCTCGGCCGGCTTGACCGCGTCCATCAACGTATAGAACCCCTCGGCGAGGGTCGGGTGGATGTAGATGGCGCCCTTCAGCAGCGTGTAGGGGGCGCGGGCCAGCATGAGGGTGCTCAGGATCTGGATCAATTCGCCTCCCTCCAGGGCGAGGATGGCCGCGCCGAGCACCCGGTCGCTGGCCGCGTCCACGACGAGCTTCATCAGCCCCGCGGTCTCATCCCGCTCGATGGCGCGGGCGACCCAGGTCATGGGGATCTTCCCGATCTTCAGCCGGTAGCCCGCCGCCCGCGCCTCCGTCTCGGTCAGGCCGACGCGGCCCAGTTGCGGGTCGGTGAAGAGCGAGTAGGGGACGATGCGGTTCTCGGTGGAGAGGCTCTGGCCCTCGATGAGGTTCGCATAGACGATCTGGTAGTCGTGGTAGGAGATGTGGGTGAACGCCGGGCCGCCCTTGACGTCGCCCAGAGCCCAGATGCCGGGCACGGTGGTCTCGAGGCGGGCGTTCACCTTGATGTACCCGCGCTTGTCGGTCTCCACGCCGGCTTGCTCCAGCCCGAGGTCGTCGGTGTTGGGCAACCGCCCGGCGGCCACGAGCAGGTGGGAGCCGCTCACCGCCCGCGTCGCGTCGGGGGCGTCGAGGGTCAGGGTGACCTCGCCATCCTTCCGCTCCACGCGGGTCGTCCGGGCATTCAGGACGAAGCGGATCCCTTCGGTCTCGAGCGCCTGTTGCAGTCCCACCGCGATGTCCGGGTCCTCCCGCGGCAGGATCTGGTCGCCGCGGTGCACGATCGTCACGCGGCTGCCGAAGCGCCGGAACATCTGCCCGAACTCGAGCCCGATGTACCCGGCCCCGAGGACGAGCAGGTGGGCGGGCAGCTCGGTCAGCTCCATGAGCGTTGCGTTGGTCAGGTAGCCGGCCCGGTCCAGGCCGTCGAGCCGGGGGGTCCCCGGGCGGGTGCCCGTGTTGATGAAGATCCGCTCGCTTTCCAGGACCTCCCCCCCGACCTGGAGCCGGCGGGGATCCACGAATCGGCCGTGCCCGCGATAGAGGCGCACGTTCTTGTTGCTGCCGAACGCCTCCTCCTTGCCCGACCGGAACCGCTGGACGACCTCATCCTTCCGGGCGACGATCCGGGGCAGGTCCACGCTGACCGGGCCCGTCCGCACGCCCCACCGGGCGGCGTTGCGGGCGTAGTGCGCCACCTGGGCGGACGCGACCATCGTCTTCGTCGGGGTGCACCCGGTATTGATGCAGGTCCCCCCCAGGTGCTCCTTCTCGATCAGGGCCACGCGCCAGCCGCGGTCGGCCAGATCATGGGTGAGGGGGTTGCCCGCCTGCCCGGAGCCGATCACGATCGCGTCGTATTTCATGACCGCTGGGTCCTCCTCAGCCAAGCCGCTCCCGCAGGTGGTCTGCGACGCGCAGCGCGTTGGCCATGATCGTCAGGGCGGGATTCACCGCGGTGCTCGAGACGAAGAAGCTGCCGTCCACGACGTAGAGGTTGTCCAGGTCGTGGGCCTTACAGTGAATGTCGAGGGCGGAGGTCTCGGGGTCGCGGCCGAACCGGACCGTCCCGCACTGGTGAGCCGTGCCGGCGATCGGGATCTTCTTCCCCAGGTAGAACGTGCAGGGGAGCAGCCGGTCCTCGCAGCCGATCCGGCCGAGCAGGCTCTTGAGCTTCGCGGCCAGGCGCTGGTGCCCCTCGAGGTTGTTCTCGCGGTAATGAAGCGTGATCTCGCCATTCGGTCCGATCATCACGCGGTTTTCGGGATCGGGCAGGTCCTCGGAGGTCAGCCAGAAGTCGATGGCGTGCCTGGCGAGGAAATCGAGGGCGAGGCCGGGGGCGAAGACCGGGGCATCGCCCTTCAGCATCTCGGCGTTGGACTTGCCGAGCATCTGGATGTGGCCCAGCGGGTAGCTCCAGTCCTCGGAGCGGAAGTAGAAGTCGTTCAGGGCGATCGTCTTCTGGAAGACCGTGGGGTTCGGCCGCTTGGAGATGGCGAGGAAGGCCGAGTTGTTGTGGCACATGTAGTGGCGGCCGACAACGCCCGAAGCGTTCGCCAGCCCGTTCGGGTGCCTGTCGGTGGCGGAGCGGAGCAGGAGGGCGGCCGAGTTGATCGCGCCGCAGGCGACGACCACGATGTCGGCCGCATAGGACTCCGGGACGCCGCCCTGCTGCACGTGCACGGTGGTGACCGCGCGCCCGGAGGCGTCCGTCTCGAGGCGCGTCACGGTGGTGCGGGTGAGGAGCGTCACGTTCGGATGCTGCAGGGCCGGCTCCACGCAGACGATGTGGGCGTCGGCCTTGGCGTTGACGAGGCAGGGGAAGCCGTCGCAGGTGTCGCACCGGATGCAGCGGCTCCGGCTCCGGTCCTCCTCGTCCAGCATGATGCCGAGCGGGACGGAGAAGGGCCGGTGGCCGATGCGGCGCAGGTCGTCGGCGAGCTCCTGGACGCGCGGCTCGCTGCGGACCGGGGGGTAGCGGTACGGGCCGCTGGCCGGCGGCTCCGTGGGATCGAGGCCGCGCGCCCCGTGCACGTGGTAGAGGTGCTCCGCTCGAGTGTAGTACGGCTCGAAGTCCTCGTAGCCGAGGGGCCAGGCGGGGGAGATCCCGCCGGCATGGTGGATCTCACCGAAGTCCTCGCGGCGGAAGCGGAGGAGCGCCGCCCCGTAGACCTTCGTGTTGCCCCCCACGCAGTAGTGGATGCCGGGATGGAACTCCTTCCCGTCCCTGTCGTACCAGGTCTCGTGGGCCTTGTACTTCCCCTGGGTGAAGACGGCGTGCGTGTCCCAGTTGTCCTTCTCGCGGGGGAGGTATCCACCCCGCTCCAGGAGCAGGATCCGCTTGCCGGTCGGTGCCAGGGCGTATCCCAGCGTTCCGCCCCCGGCGCCGGTACCGATGATGATGACGTCGAAGCGCTGGGCTCCCGCCATCGGATTCCTCTCCTGCGGCGTGTGGCCGCCTCTCAGACTTCGAGCACGACCTTGATGTGCTCGCGGCGGCGCTCCAGGCCCTCGCGGAACCGGTCGAGGGGGAGGCGCTGCGTGATGAGCCGGGACAGGAGGCCCGGCCACTTCTCCTCGAACTCGCCGAAGTGCTGGACGCCGAGCTCGAAGTAGCGCCGGTTGGCGTTGACCGACCCGAAGACCACCTTGTTGCCCAGCACCATCTCGAGATTGATGCGGTCCGCGGGGATGCTGATCGTCCGGGTGCCGCCGGTGATCCCCATCAGGCAGAGGACGCCGTTGGTCCCCAGGACCTGCATGGCGTCGAAGACGACCTGGGAGCTCCCCGTGGCCTCGAGGATCAGGTCGAGGTTGCCGAGTCGCCTCGGGAGCTCCAGGATGGGGGAGCGGACGCTCGACAGGTAGCGGGCCCCGATGGCCCGGAGGAGCTCGAGCCGGAGGGAGGGGACATCCGGGTCCTCGCGTCCGACAACGGTGACCTCGAGCCCCAGGTTCCGGAGCACGAGGGCTGCGAAGAGCCCGATCGTCCCCGCGCCGAGCACGAGGGCGCGCTCCGGGTTCCAGCGCATCCGCTTCTGGATCTCGAGGCTCTGGGCGATGCCCTTCTCCACGATCGTCATCGGCTCCAGGAGGACCCCGAACCGCTTGAACCGCGGCGGGAGCTTCACGAGGAACTCGGGGGCCTCCACGTAGTACTCGGCCATGAAGCCGTGGCGCCCCTTGATTCCCCGCTCCGTGTATCGGCCGTCGAGGCACATATCGCTCTCGCCCGCCTGACAGTTCAGGCAGTCGCCGGGACGCCGCACGGTCGCCACGACCAGATCCCCGGGAACGAAGCTCTTGCTCTCCGCCCCGACCCGCTCGACCTGCCCGAGGGATTCGTGGCCGAGGATCAGCAAGTCCTCGCCCGCGGGCGCCTCCCCGTACAGCCCTTCGTCAATCTCGGCGTCGGTGCCGTCGAGCCCCACCTGGATCAGCCGGACCAGGACTTCCCCCCGGGAGGGGGTGGGAGTCGGCATCTCACGGAGCGTGGCGCTCTGCGACTTGCCGGGAGTGACCGTTACCGCCTTCATGGCGATCTCCCTCTTGGCGGACGTGTCCTGCTTCCGGATCGTTGCGGGCGTTCGTCAGTCGGCCCAGTCGGCCAGGAAAATGTTCATCTCTCCCGGCGCCTGCTGGTCGCGGGTCGAGGAAAAGACCAGCATCCGGCCGTCCCGGGAGAACATCGGGAACGCGGCAAAGGACTCGCCGTACGTGACCCGCTCTAGGTGGGTCCCATCGGCGCGGATCAGGTAGAGCGCGAAGGTCCGGCCGCTCGGGTCGTGCAGGTTGCTCGAGAAGATGATCCGCTGCCCGTCCGGGTGCAGGAAGGGGGCGAAGGAGGCCGCGCGGAGGTCCGTCACCTGGCGGATGTTCCCCCCCTCCGCGTCCATGAGGAAGAGCTCCATCCTGCTCGGCCGGACCAGGTGGCGGGCGAGGAGGTCCTGGTACTCCTTGAGCTCGCTGGGCGCCTTCGGGTGCCAGGCCCGGTACACGATCGTCCCCCCGTCCCAGGAGAAGAAGGGGCCGCCGTCGTACCCGGGCCGGTCGGTGAGGCGCCGGACGCTCCCCCCGTCCAGGTCCATCAGGTACAGGTCCAGGTCCCCCTCCCGCAGCGACGTGAAGACGACGGTCTTCCCGTCCGGGGAGACCGCCCCCTCCGCGTCGTACCCGACGTTGTGGGTGAGCCGGCGCAGGTCGGAGCCGTCGAGGGCCGCGCTGAAGATCTCGTAGTCGGGATAGATGGGCCAGATGTAGCCGCGGCTCAGGTCGGGCCGGGGCGGGCAGGCCGGGCCGCCCAGGTGGGTCGAGGCATAGATGAACCGCGACTGGCCCGGCACGAAGAAGGAGCAGGTGGTCCGCCCCTTCCCGGTGCTGAGGAGCCGGAGGCCGGAGCCGTCCAGGTTCATCAGGAAAATCTGATCACAGACGAAGCCGTCCCGGGTCGCCTGGAAGATGAGCTGCCTGCCGTCAGGGGAGAAGTAGGCCTCGGCGTTCTGGCCGCCGAAGGTGAGCTGCCGAACGTCCACCAGGTGCCGCTCCCGCTCTCGCAGCCCGGGGTCGCGCTCGACGGGGCGCGCGGGCCCGCGGGGGCTCGCGCAGCCGGCGGTGAGCGCCGCGCCGAGCCCCAGCTTCAGGACCGTCCGCCGGTCCATGAGGCGGCTCTCCCTCCCCATCGCTGCAAGAGCCTCCGTTCCCCTCGCGCCGGCTCAGTTGGGGGGGAGTGCGGCGGGCGCCAGGCGGCCGGCCAGCCGGAACGTGCCACTTTCCTGCGGTGTCAGGACGACGATCTCACCCGGGGCCGGGAAGACCCCCGTCAGCGCCGAGATATTGACCTGATGGGTGACCAGGACCACGTTGCCGGTGCCGGGCCGTTCACCGACGAGCGCGCGGACCACCCGCGTCTGCTCGGGCTCGCGGCGCCGATCGTCGAAGAAGGAGTTGAGCGGGGGCCAGGGCTCGGCGGTCCCGAAGGCCAGGCGCGCGGTCTCCAGGCACCGGCACCACCGGCTCGACAGCACCCGCCCGACCGGGATGCCGCGGGCACGGAAAGCGGCCCCGAGGCGCCGGGCTTCCTCCCGGCCCTTCGGCGACAGGTTCCGCTGCGTGGCGCACTCCTCGAGGCGATAGCCCGGCGGATCTCCCACTCCGGGATCGGTCGAGGCGTGGCGCATCACCACGACCTGCCCGCCGCCCTTGAGGAGCCCCCAGAGCGCCTCATTCCCGGCGGCCGCGGCGGGGAGGCAGAGCAGGAGAGCGGAAACCGCCGCAGCCGGGACCCCCCGCTTCCGCATGGGCCTCCCTACTCGATGACGCCGAGGCGCCCGTTGTGGCTGCCCATGTACCAGAGCCGCCCCTCGGCGTCCACGATCATCTTCCGGATGCCCACCCGTTTCGAGGGGAGCGGGACGACCCGGATCTGCTCCGTTCTCGGGTCGAGCCGAACGACCGTATCGGTGGCAATCTCATTGGCCCACACGAACCCGGCCCCGTCCACGGTGACGGCGTAGGGGCCCCCGTCAGGGCCTGCCGGGAGCGGGTACTCCTTGACCACCTTGCCGGCGGCGGGATCCACGCGGAGCAGCGAGCCCTTGCCGTAGAGGGTGACCCAGAGCGAGCCGTCCGGAGCGACGGCCATCCGGCGCGGCTGGGAGCCCCGCTCCAGCACGAGCTCCGTGATCGTGCCGGTCTTCGGGTCGAGCTTCCCGAGCTTCCCCGCGCTGATCAGGCAGAACCAGACGTTGCCCGCCTTGTCGAGCGCGATCCCGTAGGGGCTGCCCGCCGTCTTGAACTCGGTGATCGCCCCGGTCCGCGTGTCCAGCCGGCCGATCCGGTTGCCGCCCTGCACCGTGAACCAGATGATGCTCCCACCGTCGAGGACGAGCGTATGGGGGCCGCCGCCCGAGGGGGCCTTGTGCTCGACGACCTTGCCCGTGACCGGGTCGAGCTGGCCGATGGTGCCGTTGCCGTTGCCCGTGTAATAGACCTGGCCGCGCGGATCCACGAGGAGGCCGTGGGGCCTGGCCCCCTCCGGCAGATCCCACTCCTTGAAGGTCTTCGCGCGGGGGTCGAACCGCGCGATCTTGTTCCCGTGCATCACGGCGATGTAGATACTGCCGTCCGGCCCGGGGGCCGGATCGCGCGCGAACTCGGGGGTGGGGACCGGCCACTCGGCCACCTGCCCCTTGAGGTTCGGCCGGGCGCCCGGCGCGATGCCGTAGCTCGACCCGCCGGCCCACGCGGCTCCGGCCATCAGGAAGCACAGGCCGACCGTCACAACGCTCCGGATGTGTCGCATGGCGCGTTCGTACCTCCTCCTACTGCCGGCGCTCGAGGGTGGCGCGGATCGCGCGCTCCTCGCCATCGCGCCGGTAAATGACCTGCACCGTGTCCCCCGCCCGCTTCGCGCGCAGGGCATAGGCCAGGTCCTCCAGGTTTGTGATTCGGACCCCGGCAAACCGGATGATGGTGTCTCCCGCCCGGAGCCCCGCGCGCTCCGCCGGGCTCCCGGGGCGCACCCCGCCGAGCATCACGCCCTCGACCTCGCTCGCGCCGAAGTCCGGGATCGAGCCGAAGTAGGGGCCGTACCCCCGCCCGTCCCCGGCGGCAGGGGGCCGGCCGCTCGCCCGGACGAAAGCGGGAGCCGCGGGCTCGCCGGCCAGCGCGGCCGCCGTCCGGTACACCAGCGTCGCCACCTGCTGCAGTCCCGCCGCGTCGATCTTCTCGGGGGTGTCGCTCGGGCGGTGGTAGTCGCTGTGCGGGCCGGTGAAGAAGAAGAGGACCGGCCGCTCGCGCAGCGCGAAGGCGGTGTGGTCCGAGGGACCGTAGCCGTCCCCGCGCATCACCAGCGTGAGGGGAAGCCCCCGGGCCGCCGCCCGGAGGATCCCGGGCCACTCCCCGGCCGTCTCCACGCCGGCGACCAGAATCTTCCCATCGCGCAGCCGCCCGACCATGTCCAGGTTCAGCATGGCGACCGTCCGCTCCAGGGGGATGGGAGGCTGCTTGGTGTAGAACGAGGAGCCAAGGAGGCCCATCTCCTCGCCGGCGAAGGCGGCGAAGATCAGAGTCCGTGCCGCGCCGCCGGCGGCGGCGAAGGCCCGGGCCAGTCCGATCACGACGGCGGTCCCGGAGGCGTTGTCATCCGCCCCCGGGTGGATCACCCCGAAGGCCGACGGGGCCAGCGACGCTTCACCCCCCCGGCCCAGGTGATCGTAGTGGGCGCCCAGGACGACCGCCGTCTCCCGGAGGGCGGGATCGCGGCCCCGCAGGAGACCGACCACGTTGGCCGTCCGCCCCTTGTCCCGGATGAGGTCCACGCCGAGGCGGGCGCGGACTCCCGGCAGCGGGAACGATCGGGGGGCCAGGGCGGCGTCAATGGCCGCCTGCAGGTCGGCCAGTCGCGTCCCGGAAGCGCCCAGGAGGCGGTCGGCGAGCGCCGCGGTAATGTTCACGGCGAGCAGGCTCGAACGGGACGAGGAGGCGCCCCGCAGCCCGATCAGCTCCTCCGGCTCGTCCCCGTGGTTGTTCGGGTCCCGGACCAGCAGGACGGCGGCGGCGCCGTGCTCCCGGGCGTTGATCACCTTGGTGCGGGGCTCCGTGTAGCGGTACGCCTCCGGGCGGCGGAACGGGCCGGCCTCGTCCCGCTCGCGCGGCTCGTGGCTCATGACCAGGACGACCTTGCCGGTGGCATCCTGCCCGGCGTAATCATCGTAGCCGAGCTCGGGGGCCGTGATCCCGTACCCGGCAAAGAGGACTTCCCCCTCCACGGTCCCCTCGGCCGAAAAGGAGAGAGGGACGTAGTCGCGGCCGAGGGCGGGCGGTCCCGGGAGGGGAGCCGGCAGGCCGTCGAACAGGAGGGCGTTGCCGGGACCCGGGCGGATCCCCGTCACCACCTCGAAGGGTTGGAGATAGCCTCCGGCCTCCCCGGCGGGGCTCAAGCCGGCTCGAGCGAACTCGGCGGCGATGTAGGCGGCGGCCCGCTCCCCCCCGGGCGTGCCCGAGGCCCGCCCCTCCATGGCCGGGGCGGCGAGCGCCTCCACGTGGCGCAGCAGGCCGGCGGGATCGAGGAGGGCCTCCGCCGCCGGCGACCAGTGGGCGGCCAGGTGGGAGCTGCCGCCGGCGCAGCCGGCCAGGGGCAGGATGACGAGGAGAGCGACGATCCGGGACGTGACAGGCATGCACCGCATCCCGCAGGCGATGCTAGGCGAGAGCGGGGAACGTGTCAACGGCAGGAGTGGCCGCGTTGCCCGGCCTCGGGGGCCGGTGTATACTCGCGGGGTCTTTGCGCTTGGAGTGGGGAAGGGGGAGGGATGGCGAGAGGGAGAAAGGAGCGGGCGAGCCGGCGCCCCGCGATCGTGCCAGGGGCGGGGGGGCCGGGCTCCGGGAGCATCCCCCCGTGGCTCACCTGGGGAGGACTTGCCCTCGGGCTTCTCCTCGTGGGGTTCGGGCTCGGCCTTCTGGTGACCCGTTGGAACAGCCCGACGGGCGGGCCTCCGCCCGGCCTGCAGGAAGCCGTTCCTGAAGAGACCCGGACGGCCAACCCCGGAGACCAGGCGGGGGCCGGGCCATCCGCCGACACCTCGGCCCGAATCGCAGACCTGAAGGCGCGCCTTGCGCTGAACCCGCACGAGACCCCCACCCGCCTGGCCCTGGCCCACCTCTACCTGGATACGGGCCGCTTCGCCGAGGCGATCACCCTGTATCAAGAAGTTCTCCGCCGGGAACCGGAGAACCCCGATGCCCTCATGCACATGGGGACCATCCTCCTCCGCGGAGGCCACGGGGAGGAGGCGCTGCGCTCGCTCGATCGTGCGCTGAAGGGAGACCCGCGAAGCGCCCACGCCCTCTGGGACAAGGCACAAGTCCAGGCCACCCTCCTTGGGGATAGCGCCGGCGCCATCAGGACCTGGGAGCAATTCCTCAAGGTGGCCCCGGGACCGGAGGATGCCGCCCGGGTCCGGGAGATGATGGCGGAGGCACGCAGCCTGCAGGAACGCCGCCCGGCAGCCGCCCCGCCCCCCCTCGCTGGAGCGCCTGCGCCCGAACCGGGATCCCTGACGCCCGATGACCCGACCGTTCAGGCTGCCCGCGAACTGCTGGCCCGGATCGGCTCCGGTCCGGCCTCCGGGGCCGGCCCGCCGGTCCCCGGGACCTCTGCGGCCGCCCCGCGGGCGAGGGAAGCCGCGGCCCACCCCGGCGAGCGCCTCTTCTGGGAGAAGGGCTGCGGGGGCTGCCATGCCGTCCGGGGGGTCGGCGGCCAGATGGCCCCGGACCTCGCCGGCCGAACGCGGAGCGGAGGGCGTGACGTCGCCTGGCACGTCCGCTTCCTGAAGGAGCCGGCCGCGGTGATCCCCGGCGCCCGGATGCCCGCGTACCGCCATCTCTCGGAGCAGGAGCTTCGGACCCTCGCCGAGTTTCTCGTGACGCTCTGAGCGGAGCCCCCATGACGGCCCTGCCGCTTCCCCAGGCGGTCCTGCGGCGCCGCGCGGTCCGCCGCTTCAAGCCCGACCCGCTGCCGGCGGGAATCCTCGAGGAGCTCCTGGACCTGGCCAATCGCGCCCCTTCGGGATTCAACCTGCAGCCCTGGCATTTCGTGGTGGTCACCGAGCCCGCGCGGCGGGCGGGGCTGCAGGAGGCGGCGCTGGGCCAGAGCCAGGTGGGGGAGGCCCCGGCGACCGTGATCTTCGTGGCCGACCCGGAGGCCTGGCGCGCTCATCTGGACGAGGTGCTGGCCATGGGGAAGGCGGAGGGAGCGGTCAGCGCGCGCTACGAGCGGCAGCTCCGCCGGACGGTTCCGCCGGCCTTCGCCCTCGGGCCGCTGGGGCTGCTGGGGCTCGCGCGGGCCCTGTTCCTGCCCCTCCGCCGGCTCTTCACCCCCACCCCCACGCTGCCTGTCAGCCGAGGCGGGCTCAGGGCTTATGCCGTCAAACAGACGATGCTGGCCGTCCAGACCTTCATGCTCGCTGCGGCCGCGGCCGGCCTGGACACCTGCCCCATGGAGGGGTTCGACGAGGTCCGGATCAAGCGCCTGCTCGGGATCCCCCGGCGGATGACGATCCCCGTGATCGTGGCGGTGGGGTACGCGCAGGAGGACCTTCCCCCGAAGCCCCCCCGCTTCCCTCTCGAGCGGAAGCTCCACCGGGAGCGGTTTTAGGGGAAGAGCCGCAACGGATGCCGATGGGCGACGAGATCGTGAGGGTCGGGACGTCGGGGTGGTCGTACCCGACGGGCGAGGGCCGGTGGACCGGCGTGGTCTACCCGCCGGGGACGAAGAGCGAGCTCGAGTATTACGCCGGTCGCCTGTTCAACACCGTAGAGGTCAACGTCTCCTTCTACCGACTGATTCCGCCCGCGACGGCGAGGGGGTGGGCCCGGATCACGCCGCCGGGCTTCGCGTTCGCCGTGAAGGCCTGGCAGAAGTTCACGCATCCGAAGATGCACGCCGAGGCCGCCGGGAAGGAGGAGGCGGTCACCCGGGCGGACCTGGACAAGTTCCGGGCGGGACTCGGGCCGCTGGCGGAGGCGGGCAAGCTGGGCGCGGTCCTTCTCCAGTTCCCGCCGTCGTTCCACGCCTCGGTCCAGAACCTGGAGCACCTGGGGATGCTGCTCGAGGCCCTGGCCGACTTCCCGCTGGCGGTGGAACTGCGGCACCGCTCCTGGAGCCACCGGCACGCCGAGACCCGGAGCCTGCTCGAGGGCCACCGGGCGACCTCGGTGATCATTGACGAGCCGAAGTTCCCCTCCTCGATCCGCCAGGAGGTCGGGCCGCTCAGCGGGATGCTCTACCTCCGCTTCCACGGGCGCAACGCGGCGAAGTGGTGGAAGCACGAGCGGGCCGAGGAGCGGTATGACTATCTCTACACCGAAGGGGAGCTGCGGCCGTTCGCCGAGCGGATCCGGAAGCTCCGCGCGGAGAGCCCCCTGCGGCGGGCCTTCGTCTTCTTCAACAACCACGCCCGCGGGCAGGCGGTCCAGAACGCCCACATGATGCTCAAGATGCTGGCGGAGGGCGCAGGCCCCGTAGAGAGCTGAATGGGCCGAACCGGCAGGGAGGGGTTGAGGTGGACCCGAAGATCGCGCTACTGCTGGAGATGGAGCGGTCTGTCTGGAGCCAGACCTGGAAGAACCTCACCGGGCTGGCTGAGGAGGAGTACCGGTGGCGGCCGCTGCCGCAGGCGAACGACATCAACTGGATCCTGCGGCACCTGGCGGGGTACGAACGCTACTGCGGCAGCATCGTGCGGGGGGTGGACGTGGGGCGAGGACACTGGCCCGATGCACCCTTCCCTCAGATCAGGAAGGACCTGGAGGAACTCGCCGCGGCGTACCAGGAGGCCATCGCTCCCCTGCGCTGGAATGACCTGATCCATCAGGTCCCTTACGGGCAGGGCCGCACCCGGCGGCTGAGTGAGCTTCTCAGCTACCACCCGCTGCACACGTCGGGGCACCGGTTCCAGATCCGATACATCCGGGGGACCCACGCGAGGGTCACAGGCAAGGACAAGCGCGTCTTCGACCCTGGCTAGCGGTCAACTGGCGACGGGAGGAACTTGCGCGATGTCAGGTCCCTTGCGGGCCCCGAACGGGGAAGGCGCGATGAGCGACCGCCGTTTCCATCCCCTGGTGGAGCGCTGGTTCCGCGAGCGGTTCGGCGCGCCCACCGCGCCCCAGGCCTCCGGCTGGCCGCACATCGCCGCCGGCGCGGACACGCTGATCGCCGCGCCGACAGGCTCAGGGAAGACCCTGGCGGCCTTCCTCTGGGCCATTGACGGGCTGGTGCGCGCGGCCGCCGCCGGACCGCTCGAGGACCGGACCCGCGTCGTCTACGTTTCTCCCCTCAAGGCGCTGAGCAACGATATCCAGAGGAACCTGCAGGAGCCGCTCGCCGGCATCGAGCGCCTGGCAGCAGGAGAGGGTCTCGAGCTCCCCGAGATCCGGGTCCTGGTCCGCACCGGGGACACGCCGCCTGCCGAACGCCAGCGGATGGCCCGTCGGCCCCCGCACATTCTGATTACGACGCCCGAGTCGCTGTACATCCTCCTCACCTCCGAGGGCGGCCGGCGGTCGCTCGCCACCGCCGGGACCGTGATCGTGGACGAGATCCACGCCGTAGCCGGCGACAAGCGGGGCGCCCACCTGGCACTCTCCCTGGAGCGACTCGACGCGCTGGCCGGCCGGCCCCTCCAGCGGATCGGCCTGAGCGCCACCCAGCGGCCCATCGAGGAGATCGCCCGCCTCCTCGTCGGGAGCGGGCGGCTTGGCCCGGACGGTGCGCCCAGGTGCGCCATCGTGGACGAGGGCCACCGGCGGCCCCTCGACCTCTCTGTCCAGGTGCCGGACCAGCCGCTCGGCCCCGTGGCGACCCACGAGATGTGGGCCGAGATCTACGACCGGATCGCCGCCCTCACCCGCGCGCACCGGACCACGCTCGTCTTCGTCAACACCCGTCGCCTGGTGGAACGGGTGGCCCACCAACTCACGACCCGATTGGGCGAAGGGAAGGTGGCTGCCCACCACGGCAGCCTCTCGCGGCGGACCCGCCTCGAGGCCGAGCAGCGCCTGAAGGCGGGAGAGATCCCGGTCGTGGTCGCCACCGCCTCCCTCGAGCTCGGCATCGACATCGGGACGGTGGACCTGGTCTGCCACCTCGGGGCGCCCCGAGCCCTCTCCACGCTCCTGCAGCGCGTCGGGCGTTCGGGCCACCTGCCGGCGGCGGGCGCCGCCGCCGGCCCCATGCCGAAGGGGGTCCTCTTCCCCCTCACCCGCGACGAGCTCACGCAGTGCGCGGCCGCCATCCGGGCCCTCCGGGCGGGCGAGCTCGACCGGGTGATCCTCCCCCGTGCTCCTCTCGACATCCTGGCCCAGCAGATCGTGGCCACCGCCGCCGGCGGCGACGTGGGGGAGGAAGACCTATGGACCCTGGTGCGCCGGGCTTATGCGTACCGGGACCTCAGCCGGGACGACTTCGAAGCGGTCCTGGAGATGCTCTCCGAGGGGGTCTCGACGCGGCGGGGGCGCCGCTCGGCCCACCTGCACCGGGACCGGGTGCACGCCCGCCTGCGCGGGCGCCGCGGGGCCCGGTTGGCCGCCATCACCTCCGGCGGCGCCATCCCGGACACCGCGGACTACGACGTGATCGAGGAGCCGGCGGGCACCTTCGTGGGCAAGGTCAACGAGGACTTCGCCGTGGAGAGCCTCGCCGGCGACATCTTCCTCCTGGGCAATCGGTCCTGGCGCATCCGCCGCGTGGAGGCCGGCCGCGTGCGCGTGGAGGATGCCCAGGGCGCCCCGCCCACCATCCCCTTCTGGCTCGGTGAGGCCCCGGCGCGCACGGCCGAGCTCTCCGCCGCCGTGGCCGCCCTCCGCCGCGGGGTGGCCGCCCGGCTGCCGGATGCGGCGGCCGCCACGGCGTGGCTCGGCGCCGAGGCCGGCCTGGATGGCGCGGGGGCCGGGCAGGTGGTGGCCTACGTGGCCGAGACGCTGGCGGTCCTCGGCGCCGTCCCGACGGAGCAGGTGGTCGTGGCCGAACGGTTCTTCGACGAGGCGGGAGGCATGCAGCTCGTCCTCCATGCCCCCTTCGGCGGGCGGATCACCCGCGCCTGGGGGCTCCTCCTGCGCAAGCGGTTCTGTCGCACCTTCGACTTCGAGCTCCAGGCGGCGGCCACGGACGATGGGATCGTCCTCTCCCTCGGGGAGCAGCACAGTTTCCCGCTCGAGAGCATCTTCGCCATGGTCCATCCGGCTGCCCTGGAGGAGGACCTGGTGCAGGCGGCCCTCCAGGCCCCCATGTTCGGCACCCGCTGGCGGTGGAACGCCGCCCGCGCCCTGGCCCTCCTCCGGATGAACGGGGGGCGGCGGGTGCCCATGCCCATCCAGCGCATGCGGGCCGAGGACCTGCTGGCCGCCGTCTTCCCCGCCCAGGTCGCGTGCCAGGACAACAACCCGGGCCCGGTCGAGCCGCCGGACCACCCGCTGGTCAAGGAGACCATCGCCAACTGCCTGCACGAGGCGATGGACCTGGAGGGCCTGCGGGCCCTCCTCGCGGCCATCGCGCGGGGGGAAATCCGGACCGTGGCGGTGGACACGCCGGCCCCCTCGCCGATGAGTCACGAGATCCTCCATGCCAACCCCTACGCGTTCCTGGACGATGCCCCCCTGGAGGAACGGCGGGCCCGGGCCGTGGCCCTGCGGCGGACGGACCCGGACCTGGCGCGAGGCGTGGGCGCCCTGGACGGGGCAGCGATCGCGGAGGTGCGCGCGCAGGCCTGGCCCGACGTGCGGGATCCCCATGAGCTGCACGATGTCCTCCTCACGCTCGTCCTCCTGCCGGTCACGGCGGCCGAGGGGTGGAGGGGCCTGGCGGAGCCGCTGATCCGGGACGGGAGGGCAACCCGCGCCTCTTGGGCGCTTGCCGAGGAAGAGGGGAGCGCTCACTCCGAGGCGCTCGTCGCGGCAGAGCGACTGCGTGCCGTCCAGGCGGCGCTTCCTGGCGTCCGACTGGAGCCGGCGATCGCTCCACCCGCGCCCGCCCGCGGCGAGCCGGAGGTGCCCGATCGCGCCGACGCCGTCCGGCTCATCATCCGGGGCTGGATGGAGCATATCGGCCCCACGACCGGGGCGGCCCTCGCGGCCCGCCTCGGCCTCTCGCCCGCCGACGTGGAGCTCGCCCTGCTGGAACTGGAGCATCAGGGCACCGTCCTGCGTGGACGGTTCACCCCGGGGGTCGCCGCCGATGTTCTTGAGTGGTGCGACCGGCGCCTGCTCGCTCGCATCCACCGGCTCACGATCGGGCGCCTCCGCCGCGAGATCGAGCCGGTCCCGGCGGCGGACCTCATCCGCTTCTTCCTCCGCTGGCAGCACGTCCAGCCGGGGACGCAACTGCACGGGCGGGAGGGCCTCTTGCAGGTGATCGGCCAGCTTCAGGGGCTGGAGCTCCCCGCCCCCTGCTGGGAGCGGGACGTGCTGCCGGCCCGCATCGCCCACTACAACCCGGCCGACCTGGAGGCGCTCTGCCTCTCCGGGGAGGTGGCCTGGGCCCGCTTGCGCCAGCAACCCGCCCTCGCCGATTCCGAAGAGGAGCCGGCGCGTGATTCCGGGCGTCGGACCGGCCGGCGCCAGGCGCCGACCCGCTCGGCCCCCCTGGCATTCGTCTTGCGCCGGGACCTGCCGGTGTTCCTCGACCCCGGCCCTGCTGAGCTGGCGTCGGTCGAGGGGCTCTCGGCGGCGGCCCGGGACGTTGCCGGTCACCTCGCCGGGCGGGGCGCCTCGTTCCTGGCCGACATCGCCCGGGCCACGGGTCGCCTCCCCGCGCAGGTGGAGGGGGCGCTCTGGGAGCTGGTGGCGCGCGGCCTGGTGACGGGAGACGGCCTCGCCGGACTGCGTGCCCTGCTCAGGCCCGAGGAGCGGCGCCGCCTTCCCCACCGCCGGCTCCGGATGGTCCGGGGGACGATGCTCCGGGAGCGCCTCATCCCGCTCGGCCGGTGGGGCCTGCTCCACCCGGTGGGGACGGTGCCGGAGCCCGGTCCCGCGAGGGAGGAGAGGGAAGAAGCGATGGCGCGCCAGGTGCTCCAGCGCTACGGGGTCGTCTTCCGCGAGCTGCTCACCCGGGAAGGTCGCGCCCCCGCATGGAGAGCGCTGCTCGGGATCTATCGGCGGCTCGAGGCCACGGGCGAGATCCGCGGCGGGCGGTTCGTGGCCGGCTTCGTGGGAGAGCAGTTCGCGCTCCCCGAGGCCGTGGAGGCGCTCCGCGGCGTCCGCCGCGTGAGGGACGATGGGGAGGTCGTGATCGTGAGCGCCGCCGACCCCCTGAACCTGGTCGGCATCATCACCCCGGGCGCACGCCTCTCGCCCGCATCGGGGCAGGTCATTGCCTATCGGGCCGGCGTTCCCGTCGAGGTCGGCGACCTGGGCGCCGTCCGCCAGCGCCTGCGACACCAGGCCCCGGCGCCGAGCGCCTGACGGCGCCGCGGTCCTGGAGGGGGAAGCGATGGAAGACTTGCGATACCCGATCGGGAAGTTCCGAGCGGAAGCCGACGTCACCGATGCCAAGCGCCGCCGGTGGATCGAGGAGATCGCCGGGACGCCCGACAGGCTCCGCGCCGCCGTGGACAGATTGTCCGCGGAGCAGCTCGACACCCCCTATCGTCCCGGCGGGTGGACGATCCGGCAGGTCGCGCACCACCTGCCGGACAGCCACCTGAACGCCTACGTGCGGTTCAAGCTCGCCCTCACGGAAGCGGAGCCGACCGTCAAGACCTATGACGAGGCGGCATGGGCCGAGCTGGCCGATGCACGGACGGCGCCGGTCGAGCTCTCGCTGACGCTGCTCGAATCGCTCCACCGCCGCTGGGTCCTGGTGCTCCGCTCTCTGTCCCCGCTCGATTTCGCCCGCGCGTTCCGGCATCCCGAATGGGGGACGGTGACCCTCGACTGGTACCTCCAGCAGTATGCGTGGCACGGGCGGCACCACGTCGCGCACATCACGTCGCTCCGCGAGCGCAAGGGCTGGGGATGAAGGTCACCAAGGTCGAAGCCACGACGCATCGGGTGCCGGCGCGCGTGCCGCTCCTCAAGGACCCGGTCATGCGGGAGATGGTCTTCGTGCGGGTCGAGACCGACGGCGGCCTCACCGGGTACGGGATCACGGGCCCGATCCAGCGGTTCGCGGTCCGGGAACTCGTGAACCGGGAAGCGGGGCCGATGCTCATCGGCAAGGACCCTCTCGCTACCGAGCGGCTCTGGCACGAGTGGTTCACCCGGTTGAACCCCCGGGCCCAGACCGGGGTCTGGTCCTCGGCCATCAGCGCCCTGGACATCGCCCTCTGGGACCTGAAGGGGAAACGGGCCGACCAGCCGGTCTGGAAGCTCCTCGGCGGCCACAGCGCCACCGTGCCGGCCTACATCACCTTTGGCCTCCTGGAGTACAGCCGGGAGCAACTGGTCCAGGTGGCGAAGCAGTTCGTCGCCGAGGGCCACGACAAGCTGAAGATGGTGGTGGCGATCAATGGCGCGCAGGACCCGGCCGAGGACGCGGCGCGGGTCCGGGCGGTCCGGGAGGCGGTCGGAGACCGGATCGAATTGATGGTGGACGCGAACTACCTGTTCGCCTTCCCGCGCGCCCTGGACCTCTGCAAGCGGATCGAGCCGTACCGGATCACGTGGTTCGAAGAGCCGGTGTACGGGAACGACGCTCGCTTGCTGGCCGACCTGCGCCGCCAGACGAGCATCCCGATCTCGGCGGGGCAGAACGAGGGGCACAAGTGGCGCCACCGGGAGCTGCTCCTCCACGGGGCCGTGGACATCCTCCAGCCGAACGTGGTGTACGTCGGCGGCTATACCGAGGCGGTGAAGGTGGCCGCGATGGCGCAGGCGTTCAACCTGCCGATCGCGAACGGCGGGGGCTGGCCCCACCACAACGCGCACCTGATCGCGGGCGTGGCGAACGGCTGGCGCGTGGAGTATCACGTCCCGATGTGGGTGACCGGCGAGATCATCTTCCGGGACCCGCCGAAGCCGGTGCGCGGGGCGGTCACGCTCCCCGACCGGCCGGGGCTGGGCCTGGAGCCGAACGAGGAGGCCCTGCGGGAGACGCTGGAACGCTGACGGTTGCGAACGGACCGGGGGTTGCGCAGTGCACCCATTTCGAGGAGAAGGCGCGATGCATGCAATCACGCGACGGCAGGCCATGAAGCTGCTCGGCATCGGCGGGTGGGCGCTGTTGGGGCAGGGAGCTGGCGCTCGCAGAATCCTCGCCCAGACCAAGGTCCGCCTCTCCATCGCCACGGGGGGCACGGGCGGCGTCTACTACCCCCTGGGGGGCGGGATGGCGGCCCTCATCTCGAAGTACCTCCCGGGGGTGGAGGCGACGGCCGAGGTGACCACCGCGTCGGTGGACAACATGAAGCTCCTCCATGCGGGGAAAATCGCGCTGGCCCTCACGCTCCCCGACACGGCCTGGGATGCCCACGAGGGAAAACTCAAGGGGCTCGCGGACAAAGTTGCGGTTCGGTCCCTGGCCGCCCTCTACTCCAACTACATGCACATCGTCACCCTGGAGGGGAGCGGGATCCGGAGCGTGGCCGACCTCAAGGGAAAGCGGGTCTCCACCGGGGCTCCGGGGTCGGGCACCGAGGTCAAGGGCCTTCGGGTCCTCGAGGCCTACGGCCTCACGCCGAAGGACCTGGGGAGCCAGGACCGCCTCGGGGTGACCGAGTCTGCCGGCGCCCTCAAGGATCGGAAGCTCGACGCCTTCATCTGGGACGGCGGGCTGCCCACGGCCGCCGTCCTCGACGTGGCGGCCACCCCGGGCATCAAGATTGCCCTCGTCCCGCACGGGGACGCCGCCCCGAAGATGGTGGCCAAGTACGGCCCCCTCTACTTCACGGCGACCATCCCGAAGGCGACCTACGCAGGGCTAAGCGCCGACGTGCCCGTGGCGGGGGCGACGAACCTGCTCGTGGCCCACGAGCGGATGGAGGAGTCGCTGGCCTATCAGATCACGAAGGTGCTGCTCGAGCACACGCCGGAGCTAGTGGCGGTCCACAAGGCGGCGCAGGAGATCACGCTCAAGAGCGCCGTGGTCGGCTCCCCCGTCCCGTTTCACCCGGGGGCCTTGCGCTACTACCGGGAGAAGGGCATCAAGCTGCCCGCCAGTTAGCGAGGGGCCTTCATGCGGCCGCTTCTCCTGCTCCTGGTCCTGGCCACGCTCGCACCCTCGGGGGCCGACGCCGGATTCTGCCTGCACGTGGAGGCCAGGGACGGACCTGTCGCCGCCCTCCCGGTGACGGACGGGGAGGAGGTGCGCCTGGCCTTCCGCCATTCCCTCTACGGGTCGCCGGTGGAGGAGGCATTCCGCGTGACGGCGGAGGGGTTGCGGCTTGTCCGGCTCCGCTACGGGGAGGAGCGGCTGGTGGAGTTCTACGGCCACGAGGCAGCGCGGCGTGAGGGGGACTGGTGGATCGTCGAGACCGAGGGGCCGGCACGCGGCACGCTGGTCCTCCGGGCGAGTCCGGAGTCTCAAGTTCGGATCACGGTGGGATGGCGGCGGGTCCCGCTCGGGGAAGGGGGGGAACCGGGCCGCCGCGTGAGGCTCGCCGTCGCGGCCTGCGGGGAGGACGGGCGTGCCCGATGACCTGATCGATCCCTCACGGGTCTCCGCCGCACTGGAGTTGGTGGAGGCCGAGGAGGGACCCCGGCGACGCCTGACCGGCCCGGTGGGACGGGCCGTCTCTGCGGTGGCCGTCGCCATGTCGCTGCTCTTCCTCTACTGGGCCTGGGGCACCGTCACGACCCAGATCCTGCGCCTGTCCTTTCTCGGCTTCACGCTGGTCCTCTCGTTCCTGCTCTACCCCGCCCGGCGGAAGCGCGGAATGGAGCGGGTGGGGTGGCCCGACTGGCTCCTCGTGGGCCTGAGCCTCCTCGCCGTCGGCTACCCCCTCTGGGACTTCGAGGAGTTCATCTACCGGGCGGCGCTGCCGACCACGTGGGATCAGGTCTTCGGCGGGCTCACCATCCTGCTGGTCCTGGAGGCCACCCGGCGGACGACGGGGTGGATCCTCCCGACCGTGGCGATCGCCTTCCTGGCCTACGCGTGGCTCGGAGCCTGGCTGCCGGCGCCCTGGACCCATCAGGGCTACGGCCTGGACCGCCTCGTCGGGCACATGTACACGACGCTCGAGGGGATCTTCGGCGTCCCCCTGGACGTGGCCGCGACGTTCATCATCCTCTTCACGATCTACGGGGCTTTCCTCGAGCACTCCCGTGCCGGCGAGTTCTTCGTCAACTTCTCCCTCGCCGCGACCGGCGGCAAGCCCACGGCCGCCGGCCGGACGGTGACGCTGGCTTCCTTCCTCCTCGGCGGGCCCTCCGGCTCCGGCGTGGCGACGACGGTGACGCTCGGGTCAGTGGCCTGGCCGCTCCTGGCGAAGGCCGGCTACGACAAGGCCTCGGCCGGCGGGTTGCTCTCCGCCGGGGGCATCGGCGCCATCATCTCGCCGCCGGTCCTCGGCGCCGCCGCCTTCCTCATCGCCGAGTTCCTCAAGGTCTCCTACCTCGACGTGATCGCGATGGCGGCGATCCCCACGCTCCTCTACTACTGGTCGGTCTTCGTCATGGTCGAGCTGGACGCGAAGAAGTTCGGCGCCCGGCCGGTGGCGGTGGCGGGGGAGAACGTCTGGAGCCTCACGCGCAAGTACGGTTTCCACTTCCTCTCCCTCGTCGCGATCGTCGTCTTCATGCTCTTCGGATACACGGCGATCCTGGCCGTCTTCTACGCGACGCTCCTCGCCGCCGCGCTGAGCTTTCTGCGGCGCGAAACCGCCCTGACCCCTCCGCGCCTGGGCCGCGCCCTGGAGGGTGGGGCCGTCGGGGTCCTCTCCGTCGCCGCCACCTGCGCCACGGCGGGGATCATCGTCGGCGTGGTCACCCTGACCGGCCTCGGCCTGAAGTTCTCCCTCATCATCCTGACGTTAGCCGGGGGTGGGCTGTTCCTCACGGTGCTCTACACGGCCCTGGCCGTCTGGATCCTGGGGCTCGCGGTGCCGGTGACCGCCTCCTACATCATCGCGGCCGTCATCACGGCGCCGGCGATGATCCGGCTCGGCGTGCCGGAGTACGCGGCCCACATGTTTATTTTCTACTACGCCGTCCTCTCCGAGGTGTCGCCGCCCACGGCGCTCTCCCCGTTCGCGGCCGCGGCCATCACCGGCGGCAACCCGTACCGGACGACGATGATGGCGTGGAAGTACACGCTCCCCACCTTCCTCGTCCCCTTCATGTTCACGCTGCACCCGGACGGCATCGGCCTGCTCCTCAAGGGCCCCTGGGGCAACATCCTCTGGACCACCGTGACCGCCATGGTGGGGCTGGCGGCCCTGGCCGCGGGACTCACCGGGTGGCTCCTCCGGAAGACGAGCTTGCTCGAGCAGGTCGTGCTCGTCGCCGCCGGCCTGGTGCTGGTGTACCCGGGGTGGCTCCAGGACCTGATCGGCTTCGGGCTTTGCACGCTCGCCGTGCTCCTCCAGGCCCTCCGCCGCCCGCCGCGCAAGGCCGGGCCGGTCCTGGCGGTCTTCCTCCTCGCGGCTCTCCTGGCGCCGGCACGCGCCGGTGCGGCCCCGGTGAAGTCCCCATATCCGATGGAAGTCGTCGCGGAAGAGCTGCGGGAGCCCCGCGGGCTCCTCGTCCTCCCGGACGGGAGCGTGCTGGCCGCCGAGCAGGCCGGCGACGCCCTGGCCCGAATTGCGCCCGACGGGACCGTCACGCGCATCGGGGCGGGCCTGTCGTGGCCGCACGACATCGCCCGAGACGCGGCGGGCGCCCTCTACGTGGCCGACACCCGCCGCGGGCGCATCGCCCGGGTCTCCCCGGACGGGGCGGTGAGCACGTACGTCGGCGGGCTCACCGCTCCCGTGGACCTGGACTTCGATTCCGCCGGGCGCTTGATCATCTGCGAGTTCACCCGGGGGCCGCTCAAGGTCGCGGAGGGCCCCGGGGAGGCGGAGCCGTTCGGTCCCGTCCTCGCGGGAGCGCACGGGCTGCTGTTCGAGCCGGGGGGCGGGATCCTGGTGGCGGAAAACCTGGCGGAGCGGATCTCGCGCGTCACGGCGGACGGGGAGCACCGGCCCCTCTGGGAAGGAATCAGGGGCGTCGGCCTCGCCCGCGGTCCCTCGGGGGACGTGTACGTCGCGGAGCCGGGGGAGGGCCGGGTCTGGCGCCTGAAGCCGGGCGGGGTGGAGATCGTGGTGGCCGAGGGGCTGGCCGGCCCGCGGGACCCGGCCTTCGACGCGGCCGGCCGGCTCTATGTGGCCGAGACCGCGGCGGGGCGGGTGGTCCGGTTCGTCGGGGCGTTCTGACCTCTGCCCAACTGTAATTGCTGGATTTTTGCTCGCGCCGGGCCCAGGGGCCAGGCGCGATTTTTTTCGGTGGGGAGCGGATCCCGGGAGGGGAGGCTGCATCTATAGGGGCAGACGCGGCCGCGGGATCGAGAGCAGAGCAGGAAATGAAACGGGGATGGAACACAAAGCGCCCTGCGGGGCACGGAGGGACCAGGTCATGAAGAAGCTCATCGCGTTCGGCCTGCTGGCGGCCACGGTGGCGTTCAGCGGGGCGGCCTTCGCCGGCGACGGCGGGACCTTGCAGGATCGGGAGCTGCAGAAGCTCTTCGAGTGGTCGGCCCAGGTGGCGAAGCCGGCCAGCCCGGTGGCGGCGGCCCTGGAGTACCAGGGCTCCGGCATCAACTAGGCGCGGCAGCCGAACAGTACGGGTCCCGTCGGGAATCCCCGACGGGACCCGAGTTTTTTAGGGTCACGCAGGCTTCCTCGGAGGGGACGCGGGATCCGGCGTGCATCGTTTTCGCGGTCGGGGCATCTATATGGGAGATGCGGCCGCGGGATCGGGTAAGCAGAGTACGGTGAAACAGGGATGAAATACCGCATGCCCTACGGGGCAGGGAGGAATGCAGTCATCATGAAGAAGCTTGTCGCATTCGGTCTGCTGGTGGCAACAGTGGCGTTCGCGGGAACCGCCGTCGCGGACGGCGGGACCCTCCAGGATCGGGAGCTGCAGAAGCTGTTCGAGTTTTCCGCCCAGGCGCCGCAGTCGGCCCGCCCGGTGGCGCCCGCCGCGGAGATCCATGGCCTCCTGGAGCAGGAGGTTCGGGAGCTCATCCAGTGGTCCGCCCAGGCAGCGGCTGAGGCGACCCTCGCGGCTGGCCCGGGGGCGGGGGCGAGCCGGGAGATCCCGCCCGTCCTGGAGTACCGGGGCTCCGAGATCAAATAAGCACGAGGCCTGAACAGCACGGGCCCCGCCGGGAAGTCCCGGCGGGGCCCGATGCGTTTGGGCGTGCTGGCTCTTTACTTGAACACCAGGTCCCCGTGCTTGCGGACGAACTCGACGATCCCGCCGTGCTCCAGGATGGCCAGCATCACTTCCGGAATCGCCCCCACGCGGAACTCCTGCCCCTTCGTCAGATTTCGGACCAGGCTTCGCTTCAGGTCCACCTCCAGCTCGTCCCCCTGGGCGATCCGGTCGGTGTCCAGCGTCAGGGCCGGCATCCCGATGTTGAAGGCGTTGCGGTAGAAGATCCGGGCAAAGGACTTGGCCAGCACCACGGGCACCCCCGCCAGCTTGATGATCCGGGCCGCGTGCTCCCGGGAGGAGCCCTGGCCGAAGTTGCGGCCCGCCACCACGATGTAGGTCGTGTCCTTCTTCATGGTGGCCGGGGCGAAGTTCGCATCGGCATCCTCGAGGACGTGCTCCGCCAGCTTGGGCAGGTCCGACCGGAGATGGGCGTAGCGGCCCGGCGCAATCAGGTCGGTCGAGATGAAATCTCCGAACTTCCAGGCGACTCCCCGGATGCCCATAGCACCTCCTACAGATAGGGCCGCGGGTCCACGATCTTCCCCGCGATGGCCGACGCCGCCGCGACGGCCGGTGAGGAGAGATAGACGAACGACTTGGGGTTCCCGAGCCGCCCCTTGAAGTTCCGATTCTGCGTGGCCAGGCAGACCTCCCCGTCCCCGAGCAGCCCGAACTGCCAGCCGGGGCAGGGGCCGCAGGCGGGAGACCCGAAGACCGCGCCCGCCTCCACGAACGTCGCCACCAGGCCCTCCGCCAGCGCCCGCTGGTACACGCCCCGCGACCCCGGGTACACGAGGAACCGGGTCCCCGCCGCCACGCGCTTCCCCTTGAGGATCCCGGCCGCCGCCCGCAGGTCCTCGAGCCGCCCATTGGTGCAGGTCCCGAGGAACACCTGATCCACGTGGATTCCCTCTTTCGCCACCTCGCTGATCGGCTTCACGTTGCCCGGCGTGTGGGGGACGCACACCAGCGGCTCCAGCCGGCCCACGTCAATCTCCAGGGTCTGCTCGTAGGTGGCGTCGGGATCGGCGGCGAGAGGCTGCCAGTCCTTCTCCCGCCCCTGCTGGGCCAGGAAGGCGCGGGTCTGCTCGTCGGAGGGGAAGAGGCCCAGCTTCGCCCCGGCCTCCTGGGCCATGCTGGTCATGGTGAGCCGGGCGTCCATGGAGAGGGTGGGGACGGTGTCCCCCGCGTACTCCATCGCCTTGTACGCCGCGCCGTCCTCCCCGATCTGCCCGATGATGTGGAGGATGATGTCCTTGGAGGAGACCCCGGGCTGGAGCTTCCCCTTGAGGACGAAGCGCATCGTCTCCGGGACCCGGAACCAGGTCTTCCCCAGGGCCATGGCGATGGCGACGTCGGTGGAGCCCATCCCCGTGGCGAAGGCGGCCAGCCCCGCCGCCGTGCTGGTGTGGGAGTCCGCCCCCACCACGATGTCCCCCGGCTTCACGTACTTCTCGGCGAGGAGCAGGTGGCTGATGCCGGAGCCTACGTCCTCCAGGATGGCGCCGGTGTTGGCCGCGAACTCCCGGAGGCGCCGGTGCATGTTGCTGTACTCGGGCCGGGCGGCGGGCCCCATGTGGTCCAGGACCAGCATGGCGCGATTCGGGTACTTGACCATGTCCTTGCCCATGAGCTCGCGGATCATGTCGAAGGTGAGGACGCCCGTCCCATCCTGGACGGTGGCCATGTCCACATCCGCGACCACGATATCCCCCGCGTGGACCTCCCGCTTGAGCCGCCGCGAGAGGATTTTCTCGGCCAGTGTCAGGCCCATGGCTCCCCCTCTCTCGCCCCTCCGCCCCCGTGAAACCTTCCGGACATATCCCGGTCCCGGTTGGGCTGTTCTCGATCCTCGCTTTCCGGTCCCTGACGTGTAATGTCCCAGTATACGCCCCGCCGCCTTTCGCCACAATGGCCTCCCCTGCCCGGCATCTCTCCGGGATGACCCTCGGTGCAGCAGAGGGTCTCCTGGTGACTCTGATCCTGCTGGCGGTCCCTCAGGGCGTCGGCGCGCAGGACGCGGATTTGTACGTCGGGTTCTACCTCGGGCTCTCCCGGCCGCTCGATAGCGACTTCACCGTCCGGGACAGTGGGGCGGGGACGGGGGCGCTGGCGGGCGTGAAGCTCTTCTTCACGCCCCACCTGGCGTTCTTCGCCGAGTATAAATACAGCCGGGCCAGCCACTCCCTCCGGCTCTTCGACGTCAGCGAGAAATTCGTGCTCGAGGTCAACCACTTCGCCCGGGGATTCGCCTGCCACTTCTAGGGGCGGCGGGCCGGCCGCGGCGACGGCGTCCGGCGCCTTGCCGGTCGCCTGCCCTTCTGGTACCGTGCAGCGGGCCCGCCCCGGGGGCAGCGCGGCGGGAACCGGAGGGAAGCGGTGACGGCAGCGGCCCTCGGTCTGGTCCTGGCAGCGGCCTTCCTGCACGCTACCTGGAACCTCGCCCTGAAGCAGAGCACCCGGAAGCTCACCGTCTCCTGGCTCGGGACCCTGGTGGGCGCCCTGCTGGCGACCCCCGGGCTCCTCCTTGTGCCGGGCGAGCTCAGGATCAGTCCCGGAGGCTGGGCGTGCGTCGTGGCCACCGGCCTCCTGCATGCCCTCTACTTCCTGTTCCTCAGCGAGGCCTACGAGCGGGGGGAGCTGTCCCTGGTCTATCCCCTGGCGCGGGGATCGGGGCCCCTCCTGGTGGCGCTCCTGGCGCCGTTCCTCCTGCAGGAGGTCCTCACCCCGGGCGGGGCGACGGGGATCGGTCTTGTGGTCCTGGGCGTCTTCGGGCTGGCGGGGGGACCGGAGCCGACGCCCCCCGGGCGGAGCCGGCTGCTGAGCCAGTGGCATGCCCCGCACGTGGCCATGGCCCTCCTCACCGGCCTCACGATCGCGGGCTACTCCCTCGTGGACAAAGTGGGCGTGAGCCTGGTCCACCCCACCCTGTACCAGATCCTCATGATGGCGCTCGCCTTCCTCGCCCTCGCGCCTTATGTCCTGACGCGCCAGCGCCCGTCGCTCGCCTCCCTGAAGGCGGAATGGCGAACCATCGCCATCGTCGGGGTCTTTTCCTTCGTGGCCTACCAGCTCGTCCTCTTCGCCCTCCGGCTCGCCAAGGTGGCCTACGTAGTCGCGACGCGGGAGGTGAGCATCGTCTTCGGGGCCGCGCTCGGGGCCGCCTTCCTCGGCGAGCGGCACGGTCCCCGGCGCCTCCTGGCCGCGGCCGCCGTCGCCGCCGGAACCATCCTGATCGGATTGAGCCGCTAGCGTAGGCCCCCGCCCGCGGCGATCTCCCCCGCGAGGCCCAGTCCCAGGACCAGACTGATGCTCCCGGCGACCATCCGGACCTGCCCGGCGAATGCGGCCCCTCGCCGGACCGCGTAGGCGATGGGGAAACTGAGCAGGCCGGTGAGCAGCGTCATCCCCGCGATGCTCCCGAGGCTGAAGAGGCCGAGGTAGGCGAGGCCGGCCAGCGGAGAGGAGAGCGTACTGAGAACGAGCAGGGTAAGGGGGCCGCTCCCGGCGAGCCCATGGAGGCACCCTATCAGGAGCGGTCGCCGCTCCAGGGGGAAGGGGTGGCCGTGGGCATGGGGGGCGCCGTCGGACACGTGGTGAGCGTGCAGGTGGAGGTGCCGCTTGCTGGCGCCCTCCTCGACATGCCAGTGCAGCCGCTTCTCCCGCTGGACGCTCCAGATCGCGCGGGCCCCCAGCCCGACGAGCAGGAGACCCACGGCGAACTCGGCGGCGGCTGACAGCCGCTGGGGGATCACCAGCCGAAGGGCAAGGACGAGCAGGCCCGCAGTGTGCCCGAGTCCCCAGCTTGTTCCCAGCAGCGAGGACCGGCGGAGGCCGGGAGTCTCACTCACTAGCGTCCCCACGGCCGCTACGTGGTCCGCATCCAGCGCATGGGTCAGGCCCAGCAGAAACCCGAGGCCGAGGGCAGGGAGAATGGACGCGTCCACGGCGTGTTCCCTTACCGATCGGCCGCGAGGCGCGCCCAGGACAGGGAGCCCCGCCGCGCCATCTCCTCCAGCGTCACCCGCGGGCAGATGTTCCGCCGATTGAGGGTGGCGGGGCGGATTCCTCGCGGGGCGTTCGCGTCCATGGCCTTCTCCTCCTGTTTGACAAACCGGCCTTCAGCCTACCAGAATGGAGCATGCCGGTTCACCTGGAATGGAGACGCCTCCAGGCCTGCGCGATCCTTTTGATGGTTCTGGCGCTTGCGGGCGTGCGCCTTGCCTCGGCAGAGCAGCCCCCGCCCGGGGCCACGAAGCCCCCCACGCCGGCCGCCCTCGCCGGCGAAATCCGGGCCCTGCGGGAGCGCGTGGAGGCCCTCGAGCGGACGCTCACCGGCCTCCTGGAGGCCCTGCCCATGGTCGCCTCCGGGGTGGTGGCGGTCCCGCCCGCAGCGCGACAGCTCGAGGATCCGATCGGGAGCCCGCTGGGCTTCGCACGGCTGCAACCGGGCCAGGCCACCGTCCGGCACGGCCTCGGGGCGGCCGAGGTGACCGTCCACCTGGCCGTCTTCTCGTCCGACGGACGGGTCTCGTATCAGGTGCCCGCCGGGGCGCTGTTCGCCAGCGCTCCCACGCCGCCCGATGGGACCTTCACCATCTTCAACGCCACGGAGGGCCCGCTCGCGGTGCGCTGGTGGGCCATCCTGCACGGAGGGCCGAGCCAGAGCGGCCCCGCGGAGGGAACGCCGTAGCGGCCCCCCCGTCCCCTGGTGAGGCGCCCCCCCCTGTGGTAAACTCGGGCTGACGTCGGCGCGCGCGGCGTACGTGGTGCCGCGCTGCCCCCGAGGGTCCGATG
>DASYVA010000033.1 GCA_036000645.1 Candidatus Methylomirabilis sp. | reverse complement strand
ACACGCGGGTGGCGGTCTCGATCGAGTCGGCGAGCCGCTTCTTGTATTCCTCGTCGGAAGCGGGCTTGGCCACGAGGCGATCCACGACCAGCTCGATCGTATGTTTCTTCTGTTTGTCCAGTTCCGGAGGATCCTCCAGGTCGTGGAACCTCCCGTCGATCCGCGCCCGCAGGAAACCCTCCTTGAGCATCTCCGCCATCTGCTTCTTGTATTCCCCTTTCTTGCCGGTGACGTAGGGGGCGAGGACGGCAAAACGGCTGCCTTCGGGCAGGCGCAGGGCGCGGTCCACCATCTCCTGGATCGTCTGCGCCTGGATCGGCCGGGCGCAGCTCGGACAGTGGGGCTTGCCGATCGAGGCGTACAAGAGGCGAAGGTAGTCGTAGATCTCGGTGACCGTGCCGACGGTCGAGCGCGGGTTCTTGGAGGTCGTGCGCTGCTCGATCGAAATAGCCGGCGAGAGCCCTTCGATCGAGTCCACATCCGGCTTCTCCATCTGCTCGAGGAACTGCCGGGCGTAAGCCGAGAGGGACTCCACGTAGCGGCGCTGCCCCTCGGCGTAGATGGTGTCGAACGCGAGGGTGGATTTGCCGGAGCCCGAGACCCCCGTGATGACGACGAGCTTCTCCCGGGGGATCTCGAGGTCGATGGACTTCAGGTTGTGCTCGCGGGCACCCCGGATGACGATGCGGTCGGTGGCCATGGGCCCTCCCGGCGCTGGCTGGCCAGCCTGACCGGGTATTATACCGCGGATGCCGGATCCGGCAAGCGCATGCGCCCCCGCTTCTCGCGCCGCCTACCGGCTCCGCTCCAGGATGTCCAGACCGTTGAAGCGGTCGATGACGTACAGGAGGCCGTTGCCGTCGTAGAAGACGTCGTTGCTCTGGGCCGAGCGCCCGCCCCCCACCGGGTCCGGGATGAAATAGCCGACCTCGACCGGGCGGAAGGGATCCTTGATGTCGACCAGGCGCAGGCCTCCGCTGAACCAGGTGACCCCGAGGACCGAGTCGTGCACCTGCTCCTGGGGCTGGTGGCACCCGAACCGCCCCGCCCGGTTCGCGACCGCGGATTCCGCGACGATGTAGTTGGAGATGGGGATCGGCCTGGTCTCGTCGGTGATGTCCACGATCCACAGGAAGGGAGAAGGGTCGGTGTACGTGTCGTCGGTGGTGTGCTCGTCGCTGACCACCAGAACATCCCGGCCCCGCACCCTGAAGGGGATCCGCAGAGCCGTGTGCGTTGGGGCCGGGTAGGGGGGGCTCCAGTCGAGAGAGGAAATGGTCCGGGGCCGCGTCAGGTCCGTCGCGTCCACGATCGCAAACCCCCCGAACCAACAACTGATGTACAGCCGGTTGCCGGACCGCAGGGGATGGTGCGTCCGGTGCCGCTTCCCCTCCCAGGTAGGCGTCTCGCCGCCCGTGGTCCACTGCCCCGGCAACCACCACCGACCCACCTCCTTCGGCCGGGCCGGGTCCGCCAGGTCGTAGATCACGCTGATGCAGCCCACGTACCCCTCCATCTCGGTGGAGACGTACGCGTACCGGTCATCGAGGTCGAACCGGTGAACCCCCATCCCGGCCGTCTCCACGAAGGCGATCTCCCGGGGGCGGGCCGGGGTGGAGACGTCCAGAACCTGGAAGCCCGGCCGGAGGGGGCCCGGCGTCTCCTTGTAGCGCTCATGGTTGACCACCAGGATGTTGTGACCGTTCACGCGCGCCTTGTGGCAGTGGGTGGCGGGCCGGGCCTCGAGCTGGGCCAGGATCTTGGGTGCCCTCGGATTGGAAACGTCCACGACGGACGTCCCGAGCGGCGGGGCCATGTGGCCGATGTAGGCGACCCGGTCCTTGACGGACACCTGTCCGCCCCCCGGGATGTCAAGATGCCCGACGTGCCTGAGGTTGTGGATCTTCACGGAACCCTCCTTGCGGCAGGCCGGTGTTGGGCGATTGCCCGCCCAACCGGGGCGAGTCCCGGGCCCCGCGTCCGGCCAGGCCCTTACGACTTCAGCTCCCGGCGCCAGGTCTCCACGTCCAGGGCTCTCCCGGTCACGTGGCGCGCGGCGTCGGAGGCCAGGTAGACGAAGAGGGGCGCGATGCGCTCGGGCGCCTCGCCGGCAAATCCGGTCATTCGGGTCGCCACCATCCCTGGGCTCAAGCTGTTGACCCGGATCCGGTCCCGCTTCAGCTCGAGGGCCAGGTACCGCGTCAGCCCCTCGAGACCCCACTTGGCGGCGCCGTAGGCTCCCCAGCCCTCCATCGCGTTGCGGCCGAGCCACGAGGAGACATTGATGATGCTTCCGCCTCCCTGGCGGCGCATGGCGGGAACGACGGCCCGGGCGCACAGGAACGGCCCCGTGAGATTGACCGCCAGGACCGCGGCCCAGTCCGCCGGGTCCACCTCGGCCAGGGAAACGTGCGGACCCGGGATGCCGGCGTTGTTCACCAGGACATCCACCCGGCCGAAGGTCGTGAGTGCCTCCCCCACGAACCGCTCGACCTGGGCCGGGTCGCTCACATCGGCCGGGAGCGCCACCACTCTCCCCCCGCCCCGCCCGAGCGCCGCGGCGGCTTCCTCAAGCTCCCCGGCGCTTCGGGCACAGAGGGCGAGGGCGGCCCCCGCCGCCGCGTACGCCTCGGCCACGGCGCGCCCGATCCCGCGGCTGGCGCCGGTGATGAGCGCGACCTTGCCGGTGAGCTCCATGGCTGGATCCGACGGGGAAGAGAGACCGCGGCCCCCGGGGGGAGTTCTAGATATCCTCGAAGCGGACCAGCTCCTTGAACTCCCGATACCGGCTCTCGATCTCGGGATAGGTGAGACGGGTCAGGCGGCGGAGGGAAAAGTCCTCCACAGCAAACGAGGCCATGACCGACCCCATGATGACGGCCTTCCGGACATTGTCCAGGCTGAAGTTGCCGGTGTTGGCCAGGTACCCGAGGTAGCCGCCGGCGAAGGAGTCCCCGGCCCCGGTCGGGTCCAGGATCTGCTCCAGGGGGAGGGCCGGCGCCGAGAACCACCAGCCATCCGAGAACATCAGGGCCCCGTACTCCCCCCGCTTGATCAGGAGCGACTTGGGGCCCCAGGAGAGGATCTTCCGCGCCGCCTTCACCAGGTTCGGCTCCCCCGCCAGCATCCGCGCCTCGGCGTCGTTGACCAGCAGGGTGTGGACCTGCTGCAGCGTCTCCCGCAGGGCCTCCGGCTTCCCCGTGATCCAGAAGTTCATGGTGTCGGCCGCCACCAGCTTCGGGGCCGCCACCTGCCCCAGGACCTCCCGCTGGAGGTCCGGATCGATGTTTGCGAGGAACACGATCTCGCTCTCCCGGTACGCGGGCGGAATGCGGGGCCGGAAGGCGGCGAAGACGTTGAGATGGGTCTCCAGCGTCTTCGCCTCGTTCAGGTCGAAGCCGTACTCCCCCCGCCACCGAAAGGTCCGGCCCGGGACGCGCGAGAGGCCCTCCAGGTCCACGTGCCGCTCCCGGAGGAGCTCGAGATGCTCCTCGGCGAAGTCCTCCCCCACCACCGCCACCAGGCGGACATCGGCGAAGAAGGCGGCGGCCACGGCGAAGTAGGCGGCCGAGCCTCCCAGCACTTCGCTCACCTCCCCGAAGGGGGTCCGGACGGTGTCGTAGGCTACTGAGCCGACCACCAGGATCTTCATGGCGACAAGTATTTCCCGACGAGGAGCCCGAGGCGCTCCCGCGTGGCCGGGGGGATCCGGTCCCGCGCGGTGAGGATGGCGTCCCGGAGCGCGTGAGGGCAGACGCAGGTCCGGGTGGGCGGGATGGCCCGGACCGCCCGCCGGAGGATCGCTTTGGCCATCGCCGCATTCTCCTGCAGGACGGCGATCACCGCCTCCACGGTCACGTCCTCCTCGGTCTCGTGCCACACGTCGTAGTCGGTCACCAGGGCCAGCGTGGCGTAGCAGATCTCGGCCTCCCGGGCCAGCTTGGCCTCCTGCAGGTTGGTCATCCCGATGACATCCACGCCCCATGCCCGGTAGATGCGGGACTCGGCCCGGGTCGAGAACTGGGGCCCCTCGATGCACAGGTAGGTCCCCCCCCGGTGCACGGTCGCCCCCTCGTCGCGCGCGGCGCGCTCCAGGTGATCGCCCAGGGACGGGCAGACGGGGTCGGCGAAGGCCACGTGGACCACCAAGCCGTCCCCGAAAAACGTGCTCGGGCGGGCCTTCGTCCGGTCGAAGAACTGGTCCGGGATCAGCATGTCCCGGGGCTTCACGTCCTCCCGCATGCTCCCCACGGCCGAGGCGGAGAGGATCCACTCCGCGCCGAGGGCCTTGAAGCCGTAGATATTGGCCCGGAAGTTCAGCTCGGAGGGGAGGAGGCGGTGCCCCCGGCCGTGGCGGGCCAGGAAGGCGACGGGGCGCCCCTCGAGGCGGCCCAGGACGTAGGCGTCCGAGGGGGGGCCGAAGGGGGTCTCGACCCGCTCCTCCCGCACGTCCGTCAGGCCGGCCATCTCGTAGAGGCCGCTGCCGCCGATGATCCCGATGCGGGGCTCTGCCATGGGGTGGGCTCCCGGGAAGCGGCGCTACTCTACCACAAGGCGCCGCACGTGCAACTCCCGACCGGATCATGCCGGTTCATCGGCGCCTCTGGAAATCGATCGGCCGGGAATCCTCAGGGCGTGGGGTGTGGAGGATCGCGCGGAACGAGGCCGGTGGGACGGGGACCCTCTGGGTCCGCTTGGATAGACACCACGGGCCTCACGGTGACGGGGCCCCCGTCAAAGCGCCCCAGGACCCACCGGGCCCGCCGAAAGGCAGGAGGACCGTGAACGTGCTCCCCTGCCCCATGCCCGCCGACTCTGCCCGGATCTGCCCGCCGTGCAGCCCGACGAGCCGCTCGGTCAGGGCGAGGCCGAGGCCCGTTCCCTCGTGGCGCTTGGTGGCCGCGGCCTCAAGCTGGACGAACTCCTGGAACAGCCGGGGCAGGTCTTCGGCCTTGATCCCGATCCCCGTATCCGTCACGCGAAGCTCCAGCCAGTCGCCCCCCTCCGGGGCCCGCCGTGCGGCCACGGTGATCCGGCCCTGCTCCGGCGTGAACTTCACCGCGTTGCTCAGGAGGTTAAAGCAGATCTGCTTGAAGCGGACGGGGTCGGCCCGCAGCGGGGCGAGCGAGGGCTCGATCTGGGCCTCGATTTGCTGGGCTTTCTGATGGGCGAGGCCCCGGGCAATGACCAGGATGTCCTCCAGGGTCGCCGCCACATCCATGGCTTCGGGCTCGAGGACGAATCTCCCCGCCTCGACCTTGGCAAGATCCAGGATGTCGTTGATGAGCTGGAGGAGGTGCCTGCCCGATTGATGGATATGCCCGATGTAGCGATTCTGCTTCTCGTTCAGGGGACCTACTCCGAGCTCTCGCAGGACTTGGGAGAAGCCGATGATCGCGTTGAGCGGCGTCCGGAGCTCGTGCGACATATTGGCCAGGAACTCGGATTTGTGCCGGGATGCCTCCTGGAGCTGCCGGTTCACCGCCTCCACCTCCCGGGTCCGTTCCCGAACACGCTCCTCGAGCTGGTCAGCGTGCCGCTGGATCTGGGCGAGCAGCCGCGCGTTCTCGATCCCCACGGAGGTATGGGCCGCCAGGGAAGCGAGGAGCCCCTCCTCCGGGAGGCTGAAGGCCCGCGCCCCTGTGGCGGCGACCGTCAGGACACCCAGGAGGCGGTCGCGGGCGAGCAGCGGGACGCTGAGCACCCCCCCGACCCCCTCGAGCACGGCCGCCTCCCGGTGCACGGCGGGGGCGGCCAGCCGGTAATCCGCTACGCCGACCGGCCGGCGCTCGCCGGCCGCCCGGCCCGGGACGTCCTGCCCGACGCGGAACCGGAGGCGCCCTGCCACCTCGCCACGCCACCCGTGCCAGGCAGCAGGGAGGAGCTCGACCCCGTCGTCTCCCAGGAGGGAAACCAGGGAGCGCTCCACCCGGAGCAGGGTGCCCGCGGCGGCGGCCACCTTTTGCAGGACGGCGTCGAGATCCAGGGTCGAGGCGATCACCACGGCAATGCCGTTGAGGGTGAGGAGGGCTTCCTTCTCATCGGCCAGGGCCCGCTGCGCGATCGCGCTCTCGATGGTGGAGGGGAGCTGGTTGAGATAGCCCTCCCGCTTGACCACATAGTCCGTCGCTCCCATCTTCAGGGCCTGGACGGCGGTCTCCTCGTCGCCCTGGCCGGTGATCATCACCACGGGGAGGCGCAGCCCCCGCTCGCGCATCTCCTGGAGGATCTCCAGGCCGTTCAGGTCGGGCAGACGGTAATCCAGGAGAAGGAGATCGAATCCACCGGCCTCGAGCTTTCGGAGGGCGCCGGCACCCGTGCTGGCCGTCTCGATTTCGAGGTGGGCCGCGTGGGCCGCAACGTGGCGGACGGTCAGGTCGACATCGGCCGGATTGCGCTCAGCGTACAGAATCCGGAGGCCCCGGGCCCGGTGGCTCCGCTCGTGGCGGAAGCGACCCAGCGCCTCCCGGACCGCTGCGGGCAGGCGGTCCAGGTGGCCGGGCTTCTTGATCACATAGTTGGTCGCCCCGAGCTTGAGCGCTCCGACCGCCACCTCGTGATCGCCGCTGCCCGTCAGCATCAACGCGGGGACCTCCGGCATCGCGCTCACCACCTCCCGCAGGAGCTGGAGGCCGTCCACGTCCGGCAGGCGGTAGTCCAGGAGGATCAGGTCGAACCGTTCGCCGCGCAGAGCCTCTCGCGCCTCCCCGCCGCTGCCGACGGTCCGCACCTCCAGATCCGGGGCGTGTTGGCGCAGATAGCGGAGCGTCAGCTCTCGGTCCGCCGGGTCATCTTCCACGTAGAGCACGCGGATCGACTCCATCGGGCGCTACCTCCCCCGCTCCTCCGCAGGATAGGGGACATTCGTGAGCATCCAGTAGAGATCGATGCGCTCCACCACCTGCAGGAACTTCTCGAACTCCACCGGCTTGACGATGTAGCTGGCCGCGCCGAGTTCGTAGCTCTTCTTGATATCCCTGTCCTCCGCGGAGGTCGTGAGCACCACGACCGGGATGTTCCGGTAGACCGGGTGGGCCTTGACTTCCCGCAGGACCTCCAGGCCGTCCACCTTCGGCAGCCGCAGGTCCAGGAGGATCACCCCGGGGATCGGCGCGTCCCCGGCAAACCGCCCCCGCCGGTGGACGTAGTCCAGCGCCTCCTCCCCGTCACGAACCACGGCAATGGGGTTGGACAGCTTCCGCTGCTTAAAGGCCCGGAGCGTGAGCTCGACGTCAGCGGGGTTGTCCTCCACCAGCAGGATCGGAACTGGTTCGGTCATCCCGTCCCTCCCGCGCCCGCCGGGAGCGCCAGATAGAACGTGCTCCCCTTCCCGGGCTCCGACTGCGCCCAGGCCCGGCCGCCGTGGCGCTCGGCCACCTTCCGGACGATGGCCAGCCCGACGCCGGTTCCCGCGTATTCCTCCTGCCGGTGCAGGCGCTCGAAAATCCGGAAGATCCGGTCGTGGTACTTCATGTCGAAGCCGATCCCAGTGTCGGCCACCGAGAGGATCGCCTCGTCCCCCTCGCGCCGGGCCCCGATGGTGATCGTGCCCCCCCCGTCCCGGCTGAACTTCACCGCGTTCTCCACCAGGTTGGCCAGCGCCTCCCGGAGCCCCTCCCGCTCCGCTTCGACTGCCTCCTCGGCCAGCTCCATCCGAACGGTGAGCCCTCGCGCCCGGATCTCCTCGTCCCGTTCCTCGCAGAGGGTCTCCAGAAGGCGCTGGAGTGGGACGCGTTCACGCCGCATCTCCCGCCGCTCCAGTCGGGAGTAGCGGAGGAGGTCGTCAATGAGCTCCCCCATCCGGCGGGCCGACGACCGGATCATGCCGAGATAGCGGTGTCCCGCCTCGTCGAGGCGGTCGGCGTAGTCCTCCCCAAGCGCCCGGGCGAACCCCTCCATCCCCCGAAGCGGCGCCTTCAGATCGTGGGAGACCGTGTAGGTGAAGGCTTCCATCTCTCTATTGGCGGCCTCGAGCTTTCCAGTCCGCTCCACGACCCGCTGCTCGAGCTGCTCGTTGAGGCTGCGGATCTCCTCCTCCACCCGCCGGCGCTCGGCGAGTTCCCGCTCCAGGTCGCGATAAGACTTCTGGAGCTGCTCGGCCATGTTGTTGAAGGCGCGAGCCAGGGTGCCCACCTCATCCTGGCTCTGAACGGTCACCCGGACCGCAAAGTCCCCCGCCGCCAGTTTCCCGGCTGCGTCAGCAAACCGCAGCAACGGACCGGCCAGGGCACGGGCGAGTCCCCATCCCAGGAGGACCGCGATCGCCGTGCAGGCCAGACCCGTCCAGAGCAACCATCGACCAAGGCGGTCTGCCGCGGCGTAGGCGACGGAGACCGGCTGGGCCACGACGACGCCCCAGCCCCACGGAGCGATCGCGACATAAGCCCCGAGGAATGTCTCGGCTCCCCCGGGCTCACGGAACTCCATCGTTCCCGAATGGCCCGCGAGCATCGCCTGGACAATCGGCTGGGCCTTCAGATCCTGGGCCAGCACGGCCCCCGCGCCGCCCGAATGGGTAATCAGGAGCCCTTCACCATCCACGACGCGCACCAGGGTACGGTCTTCCTGTCGGATCGTGGAGACGAACTGGCTCAGAGTTCCGTGCGACAACGCCCCGACCAGAACCCCCTTGATGTTGTCCTGGGCGTCCAGGACCGGGGCGGCGATCGAAATCACGGGCCGCTGGGCCGCCTTGGAAACGTAGACGCCCGAGACGCTGAGTCGGCGCGTCCTCATCACCTCGCGGAAAAACGGGCGGAAGGAAAAGTCCTGGCCAATGGTCTCCGCGGGTGGGACCCTCACCCTGATGATTCCGCGGGGATCCTGGACGAACACGTAGTCGAACTGTGCGAAATTCTGCAGGAGGTTCGCCAGGACCTTCCCGGCCTCGGGCCAGTTTCCGTCGAGAATCTCCTGCCTCAACTTCGGCCGCCCGGTGGCCTCCTGGACGATGCTGACCGCATCGGTGATGTATTGCTGCACCGCCCTACTCGCCAGCGTCGCGGTCGTCAGGTTGGCAGCGAGCACCTGCTCTCGGAGGCTCCTCCGGCTCACGGTGACCGCCAGGAGACTCAGCACGCCCAGGGATACCGTCACCAGGAGGGCAATGGATAGGGAACACTTCGTGCTGAAGCCGATAGACCTCATGTCCCCACCACCCTATCGCGTAGCCATCCGTCGCCTGCCTATTCATCTTTGATCAGCAGTGCGTAACGGCGTGCAGTTGACGTGCCAAAAACCGAAATTCTCGTGGACGAAGGAGGCGCCTTCGGGTGGATCGTGCACACCAGGCTCGAGGCGATCCCCAGGGAAGGCCCACGTGCCGCAAATGGACCCGGCGAGGCCTTCCCGGTCCGCGACACAGCGGGCGCCTTCAACCCGCGCTTCCCGGGCATCCTTGACAGCCCCGGAGGCGGGTGTTAGAAGGGGACCGCCTTCGCCAGGAGGAGGGTCCAGTGCCCCGGATGACCGGCGCCGATCTCCTGCTGCGCTCGCTCAAGCGGCAGGGGGTCAACCACTTCTTCGGCCTCTGCGGCGATCACGTGAACCCGGTCTTCGTGGCGGCGCGGCGGCACGGTATCGAGATTGTGGATGTGCGGCACGAGGCGGCCGCGGTCCACATGGCGGACGGGTGGGCCCGGGTCACGGGGCGTCCCGGCGTCTCGGTGGTCACCGGCGGCCCCGGCCACACGAACAGCCTGACCGGCGTGGCGACGGCCGCGGCCGCCGGCAGCCCCGTGATCGCCATCAGCGGCTCCTACGAGGTGGCGCAGGAGGGGCGCCTGGCGTTCCAGGAACTGGACCAGGTGGCCCTGATGCGCCCGGTGACGAA
>DASYVA010000032.1 GCA_036000645.1 Candidatus Methylomirabilis sp. | reverse complement strand
CCAGCACTCCGCTCCCCTCCAGGATCCCGAACTTCACGGCCAGGTCGTAGGAGAGATCCTCCCCCACGTCCCGGATCCCGATGCCGAGCCAGCCGTACTCCGGGGTCCGCAAGGCATTGGCTGGGACGCGGATGTGGGCGGCCAGGGCCACGCCTCCCTCCAGGGGCACGGCACCTCCCCAGATTCCCAGCATCAGCAGGGCGCCAAGGCGGATCAGCCGCCTCCTCACCGGCTCACCTCCACCCTACCCACTCGCCGCGAGGAAACAACGATGGTACGACCGACACAGAGACGGCAGGAGGGACGCGGAGCTCCACGCTCCTCGGGTGGGGCAAACCGGGCAGAAACGACGCGGCCTGGTCCCTGGGGCGGGATCGAACTGTGGGACAGGTACGGACGGACAGGAAACCGGGCGGACACCCAGCGCCTGCGGACTCCTTCCGCGACGGCGGGCATCACGATGGGATCGGAGGCCAGCCCGTATGTTTCCCCCGGGTGCCCCCACCCAATCACGAGACCGTATTCCTCCTTGGGGGATCGACCAGGGTCGCCCGGAGGCCACCGAGCACCCGTCTTTGCCGGCCTCCCTGCGGCCCCTGGGGTTACTTCTTCTTGTGGCGCATCCGCTTCCGCAGCTTCTTATATTTATGCTTGCGGATCTTCTTGCGCCGCTTCTTGACGACGCTGCTCACCCACCCTCCCCCTTTCGCCGCCCCGCTCCCACCGCCGGCCCGGCCGCGGTCCGGCTCACACCCGGCTCCCCCCGCTTCTCGTGCAGCTCGCAAAGTCTAGAGCGCCCACCCACGCTCCGCAAGGATTTTCTGCGTCGCCGTCGCGGGCGGAGGCTCGCTACTTCAGCGATTGGGCGGCCTTGGCAACCTCGGCGTAGTCCGGCTCCTTCTTCGGGTCCTCCGAGACCCAGGCGTACCGGACGACCCCCTGCTTATCCAGCACGAAGACCGAGCGCTTGGCGACCGTGAGGCCCTTCAGCCCGGCCAGGTCCGGGAAGGCGATGCCGAAGGCCTTGATGACCTCCCGGTTGTAGTCGCTCAGGACCGGGAAGGTGAGGCCGTTTTGCTCGGCAAAGGCCTTGTTGGAGAAAGGAGTGTCCGCGCTGATCCCCACCACCTGGGCCCCGATGCCGTTGAGCTGGCCCAGGCTGTCCCGGAAGGTGCACATCTCCTTGGTGCAGACCCCGGTGAACGCCGCCGGGTAGAAGGCCAGGACGGTCGTCTTCCCCAGGAAGTCCCTCAGGGAGCGGGGCTTGAGCCCGGTATCCACCAGGGTGAACTCCGGGGCTTTCTCTCCCACCTTTACCGCCATGGTTCGTCCTCCTTCGTGGGGGCCGGGTCGGACGGAGCGCAACGCTCCCCGTCGGGGAGCGCGGGGAAGTCCGGTCACCGTTTCGCTGGGGTGGGGATCGAAAGGCCCGGCCCTGGCCTCGGTGCGGGCGTCGCGTTCGGTGCTACGCTACAGGTAGCGCTGGACGAGGGCCTCCAGGCTGGCGTGCCCCTCGGCCTTCGACTTTGCCCGCAGGTCCTCCCAGCGAGCCTCGTAGGTGGGCACCTCCACCTGGTAGAAGATGCCGAGGTGGACCTTTTCTTCCGTCAGGGCGAGCGTCAGGGCCGCGAGCCGGTTGGTCGGGTCCCAGCCCTCCGGCATCGGCTGGATGCGGGTGGAGAAGGCCTTGAAGGTGTCCACCTTGTTGAAGACGGGGCACGGGGAGAGGATCTGCAGGAAGGCGAACCCGGGATGGGTGATCCCCTTCGCGATGAGGTCCGTGGTCTCCTTCACGTTGCTGCTGTACCCCCGGGCCACGAACGTCGCCCCATAGGTCAGGGCCAGCGCGACGGGGTTCAGCGGCATTTCGATCGAGCCGTACGGGGTCGTGCCGGTCTCGTAGCTCAGCATGGAGGTGGGGGATACCTGCCCCTTGGTGAGCCCGTAGTTCTGGTTGTCCATGACGAGGTAGGTGATGTCGATGTTCTTCCGGGCGATGTGGGGGATGTGGCCGCCCCCGATGGCGAAGCCGTCCCCGTCCCCGCCGGCCGCGATGACCGTCAGGTTCGGGTTGGCCATCTTCACGCCGAGCGCCATCGGCAGCGCGCGGCCGTGGACCGCGTTGAAGCCGTAGGTGTTCACGAACCCTGCCACCCGGCTGCTGCAGCCGATGCCCGTGATCAGCGCCACGTTTTCCGGCGCCAGGTCCAGCTCCGCCATGGCCTTGAACATGCAGGAGAGGACCCCGTAGTCCCCGCAGCCCGGGCACCAGGTGGGCTTCAACTCCGCGGCGAACTCCACGTGGGACCTAGTGGCCATGTGCCGCCTCCTCAATCGCCTGTAGAATCTCCAGGACCTTGATGGGCCGGCCCTCGCAGATGTCCAGCTGGAGCGGGTCGATCAGGTACCGCGCCCGCAGCAGGTGGGCCAGCTGCCCGTTGTAGTTCATCTCGGGAATCACGATCCGCTTCTTCCCCTTCAGGAAGGCCCGGATCGGCTCGTCCTGAAGCGGGTTCAGGACCCGGAGGTGGAGGCCAGCCGCCTTGATCCCTTTCTCAGCCGCTCGCCCCAGGGCCTCGCGGATGGCCCCCTCGGTGGAGCCCCAGCCGATGACCCCCACGTCGGCGTCGGCAGGACCGTACACGGGCGGTGGGGGCAGGTCCCTTCGCATCGCCTCCAGTTTTCGGAAGCGCTTCCGGGTCATCTCCCGGTGCATCGCGGGCTCATAATTGGGGATCCCGTACTCGTCGTGCTCGATGCCCCGGGCGCAGTAGACGCCACCCGGCCCGGACTCCCCCGGAATCGCCATGGGGGAGACCCCCGTCTCCGTGAAGGCGTACCGCTTGTACGCCTGCAGCTGCTCGGGGGTCGGCTTCACCCGCTCCTCCAGCTTCACCTTGCTCAGGTCAATGGGCTCGATCCCCTCGGCCCGGCTGGAGAGGGCCTGGTCCGACATGAGGATGACCGGGAGCTGGTACTTCTCGGCGAGATTGAAGGCGAGGACCGTCAGGGAAAAGCAGTCCGCCACGTTCGCCGTGGCCAGGACGACCCGGGGCGCCTCGCCGTGGCCGCCGAAGAGGGCGTGGAAGAGGTCCGACTGCTCCGCCTTCGTCGGCATCCCGGTGGAGGGGCCCGCCCGCTGGACGTCGGCGATGACCACCGGCAGCTCCGCCATGGAGGCGAGGTTGAAGAGCTCGGTCATGAGAGAGAACCCGGGACCCGAGGTGCAGGTGAAGACCCTCTGGCCGGCGAACGACCCCCCGATGCAGGCGGCGAGGGCTGCCATCTCATCCTCGGCCTGGATGGCCGTGCCGCCGAATTTGGGCAACTCCTCGGCAAGCTCCTCCAGGATGTCGCTGGCCGGGGTGATCGGGTAGCCGGTCACGAACCGGCATCCCGCCGCCATCACCCCCAGGGCGATCGCCTGGTTGCCGGCGATGACCATCCGCTCGTGGGGGATCGCCTCCGGCAGCTTGAAGGGATCCCGCTTCTGGACCTCGCGCGTCACGTGCTCATAGCCGACCTTCAGAGCGGTCAGGTTGGACTCGACGATCTTTTGCCCCTTCGCCTGGAAGCGCTTGGCGATCGCCTCCTCCAGGGCCTTGTAGGGGAGCTCGAACAGGTGGCCCAGGACCCCGAGGGCCACCATGTTCTTGCTCTGGGCCCGCCCCACGTCCTTCTTGGCGAGGTCGGTCAGGGGAACGGCGTAGCGGATGAAGCCGTCGCCATCGGGGGGGGTGAAGGCGGAGGAGTCGTAGACCAGCACCCCGTCCTTCTTCAGTTCGGGGGTGTGGCG
>DASYVA010000031.1 GCA_036000645.1 Candidatus Methylomirabilis sp. | reverse complement strand
GGAAGAGGAGGGCGTAGCGGTCCAGGGAGACCACGTCCCGGTGCAGAACGGCCGCGTCCAGCGCCCCGCCGATGAGCATCGGCCCCGCCAGCTCCGCGCCCTTCTCCAAGAGGAGGCAGAGGAAGGCGAAGGCCACGGCCCGGCGGTACGGCCGGAGAAACGCGAGCAGCCGCCGCGCCAACGCGGCGTCGTAGGCCTTCCCCAGGATCTCGTCCTCGTGCAGGTCCGGGATCGTCACGCGCGCTCCTCGAAGACGGCCGCCTCGCCCCCCACCGCCTCCAGCTCCCGCCGCAGCGCCTGCTGCCGCACCAGCGTCGCATACCGCCCGCCCGCCGCGAGGAGCTCCCGATGGGTCCCCCGCTCGAGGATCCGTCCCCCCTGGAGGACCACGATCTGGTCCGCCTCCATCACCGTGGAGATCCGGTGAGAGATGAGGAGGACCGTCCGGTCGCGGAGCGTCGCCTTGAGCTCTCGGAGGATCCGCTCCTCCGTCTCGGTGTCCACGCTGGAGAAGGCGTCGTCGAAGATCAGGATCGGGGCGCCGGTCACGAGGGCCCGGGCGAGCGCGGTCCGCTGCTTCTGCCCGCCCGAGAGGCGCACCCCCCGCTCCCCCAGGAGGGTGTCGAACTGGCGCGTGAACTCGTGAATGGTCGGCAGCAGGTGAGCGACCCGGGCCGCCTCCTCCAGCGCCTCCGGGGAGGCCTCCCCCCGCCCGAACAGGATGTTCTCCCGGATCGTGTCCGAGAAGAGGAAGATGTCCTGGGAGACCAGGGCGATATTCGCCTTGAGCTCCTGGAGCGGGATGGTGAGGATGTCCCGCCCGTCGAGGAAGAGGGTTCCGGGCGGCGCCTCGAACAGGCGGGGCAGCAGGTGGACGAGGGTCGTCTTGCCCGCCCCCACCTCCCCCACGATGCCGAGCCAGCTTCCCACCGGGATCCGGAGGGAGATGTCGTGGAGAACCTCGGGGCCGCCGTCGTATCGGAAGGAAAGGCCCCTGAACTCGATCTCCCCCCGGAGCCGGGCCGCCGCCGCCGGGGCAGGGAGGTGATGGCCCGGGGCGACCGGCTCATCCAGGACCTCCACCAGGCGCGTGAGCGCCGCCTTCCCCCGCTGGTAAAGGTTCACCACGTACCCCACGGCCATGAGGGGCCAGGTCAGGTTCAGCAGGTAGGCGAAGAAAGCCAGGAAGGCGCCGGGAGTCAGCACGCCCGCCAGGACCCGCCGCCCCCCGAGCCACAGGACCAGGACCGCCGACAGACCGGAGACGACCGAGAGCATGGGCCACATGAAGGCCCAGAGCCGGACCACCTGCAGCGTCCGGTCCGCGTAGGCCCGGCTCTCGGCCGCGAAGCGGCGGGCCTGGTTCTGCTCCTGGGCGTAGGCCTGGACGACCCGGATCCCGGCCAGGCTCTCCTGGACGAAGGTACTGAGGATCCCGAGCTGCTTCTGGACCTCCCGGTACCCCTGGTGGATCCGGTTGCCGTACCCCCGGACCAGGAGCGTGATGCCGGGCAGCGCGAGCAGGGCGACGGCCGTTAGCCCCGGGTCGAGGACCAGCATCAGGCTCAGGTTCAGGGCCACCAGGAGGCTCGAGTCCACCGCCGCCACCGCCCCGAAGCCGATGAGCTCGCGGAACTGCGTCATGTCGTTGGTCAGGCGCGACATCAGGTCTCCGGTCTTGACCCGATGGAAGTAGGCGAGAGGGAGGCGCTGCAGGTGCGCGTAGACCTGGTGGCGGACCTCGCACTCCACGTTCCGGGAGAACCCGAAGACGTTCGTCCGCCACACGTACCGGAACCCTCCCTGGAGGACTGCGGCCAGGACGATGAGCGCCGGATAGAGGAGAAGGGATGCCTGCCCCGCCGCGGCGGCCGGCAGGCTATCCAGCGCGTCCTTCATGAGCCACGGGATGGCGAGGCCGACCAGGTCCGTGGCCACGAGGGCGGCGAGGCCGACGAGAAGGGCGCGGCGGTGTCGCCTCAGGGAGGGGACGATGCGAGACAGGGCGGCGCGGATGCGGCCTCCGGCCGGGCGAGGGGAACGGCGAGGGGCTGCCGGGGGAGGCCCGGAGCACCCCCGGCAGCCCGAGGGGTATTCTACCCCGAGCCGCGGGGACGGGCAAGGCGCCGGGCGGCCGCGTCTTGACACCGCTTTCCCGCTCCGCTAAGGTTCACCTGCCTGCCTCTCCGGTGTGCTCAGCGCCGGGATTTTTCACGGAGGCCCTGCCGGAATCATGCACTTTGGAGGAACTTTACTGACCCCTGTTCACGCTTCACGTCGACCAGCGGACGCGTGACGGGCGGGTTCGCCTCGTGCGTGAAGGGGTATCTTCCGGCAGCCTTACCTATACAGTCCGTCACCGGGAATGCCCAATTTGGTACTGCCGAATATCCCTCATCCGACCGGTATCCCCTCGGTTTCCAACAGGAATCCACTTGGCATCCGCCTTGCTGCCCTGCTGAGGCCGACCAGCACGCTCAACATGCCGGTTCAGGCCGTGCGGGGGTGGCGAATCGCCTATGACTGACCAATCCTACCCTTTTGGGCGACCTTCCCTTAACCTCGGGGGGCGAAGATGAAGCTCACAATGCGATGTGTCGCCAGACTGGCCTTGCTCCTCATCATTGCCGGGATCGCAACAGGCTGCGCCCTCTGGAGCGAGCTCACGGGCGGGCAGCGCTCTCACCAGGCGAGCAGCGTGGTCGAGTACCTCTATCCGGACAAGGCCGAACCGGTAGAAACTCCAACCATCCCCACCCTGTCCCTGCCCCTGAAAGTGGGCCTCGCCTTCGTGCCGGAGGGTCAGCGCAAGGGCCGCTCCGGGCGCTCAGGCGAGCCGGTCTTCACCGAAAAGGAAAAGATCGCGCTGATGGAGGAGGTGAGCGGCCATTTCAAGAAGTACCCCTTCGTCAAGGCCATCGAACTGATCCCCACGGCCTACCTGACCCCTCGGGGGAGCTTCGCAAACCTGGACCAGCTTCGGACCATGTTCGGGGTGGACGTGATCGTCCTCCTCTCCTACGATCAGGCCCAGTTTACGGACGAGGGCTTCCTCTCGCTGAGCTACTGGACCCTGGTCGGGGCATACGTCATCAAGGGGGAGAAAAACGACACGAACACCATGATGGACGCGGCCGTGTACGATATCCCGAGCCGTAAGATGCTCTTCCGGGCGCCCGGCATCAGTCGCGTGAAAGGGACTGCCACGCCGATCAATCTGAGCGAGCAACTCAGACAGGACAGCGGAACCGGGTTCAAGCAGGCCGCCGGCAATCTGGTGGTCAGTCTCGAGCAGGAACTGGAGAGATTCCAGGAGAGAGTCAAGAAGTCGCCAGAGGAGATCACAGTCGTTCACAAGCCGGGATATCGAGGGGGCGGCAGCCTGGACGCCTCTGCCGTTGTTCTCCTCGCGGGAATCGCAGGGTACCTGCTGTGGGGACCGAGAAGCCGGGAGGCGCGGGCCGACAGATCCCGCTCGTAACGCTGCTCGTCGTCACGGGCGGAATCGTTACGTACGTGGTCCCCGGCTTGGCCTCGCAACTGGTCTATGACCGCACGGCGATCCTCGGTGGAGAGGGATGGAGGCTCATCACCGGCAACTGGGTGCATTTCTCCCCCAGCCATCTCCTGTATGACCTTCTTGCCCTGGGCATCGCCGGGTGGATCATCG
>DASYVA010000030.1 GCA_036000645.1 Candidatus Methylomirabilis sp. | reverse complement strand
GGGGGGGAACCACGGGAGGGTTCCCCACTGGGGGCCGGGGCGGCGCCGGCGACAGGACCCGGACGCTGGGTCACATGATGTCCCTCGTGCGGATTAGCTTTTTCCGGGGCCCCCCTCGGCTTCGTCAATGAGCATCACCGGGATCCCGTCCCGGATGGGGTAGCGCCGGCCGCACTGGGTGCAGACGATCCGCTGGGCCGGCTCGTCCAGCCGCACCTCCGCCTTGCAGGCGGGGCAGGCCAGAATCTCCAGCAGCTCCTTGTCGATCATGGCTTCCCCCCTCGGCCCTCCCCCCCTCGTCCCTCGAGGAGCCCGGACTCGGCGAGCGCGTGGCGAATCTCGGCCCGTTCCGCCTCCGTGGGAGGAAGGAGCGGAGGCCGGGGCGGACCGCCGTAGGTACCCAGGAGATCCATGGCGTACTTGAGTCCCCCGATCCCGAAGCGGGTGGTGACGGCCCGGACGGCCGGCAGGAGCCGGCGCTGCAGGGCCGCGGCCTCCGCCCCCTTCCCTTCCCGGGCGAGGCTGTACAGCTCCACGCAGGCCCGCGGGGCGGCATTGGCCAGGGCCAGGATCCCCCCGCAGGCCCCCAGGGCGAGGCCGGCGTAGAAGACCGCCGCCGAGCCGACGAACACGGCAAACCCCTCCGGGGCCACCCGGAGGTACTCGGTGAGGGCCGTGACGTTGCCGGAGGAATCTTTCATCCCCACGATGTTCGGGTGCTCGGCCAATCTCGCCACCACCTCGGGCTCCACGGTCACTCCCGTGAACTGGGGGACGTTGTAGATCAGGACCGGGATCGGGGAAGCCTCGGCCACAGCGGTGTAGTGGGCGAGGAGCTCCCGGGCCCGCATCTGACCCTTGTAGTAGCCCGGGGTCACCACGAGGGTGCCGTCCACCCCCAGCCGGGCGGCCGCTTTCGTGAGGGCGATGGTGGCCGCCGTCCCTTCCATCCCGGTCCCGGCCAAAAGCAACCGGTCCCGGGGGATGTGCGCCCGGGCGGTCTCCAGGACGCGGAGCTTCTCGGCCTCGGTGAGCGCGACCGCCTCCGCGTTGCTTCCCAGGAGGAGGTAGCCCGTGAGACCGGTCTCGTGCCAGGCCGCGAGATTCGCCGCCAGCCGCTCCGCAGCCAGGCTGCCGTCCGGCCCGAAGGGGGTGGTCACCGGGGGAAGGACGCCGACGAATCTGCCCATGCCCTCCTCCTCTACAGCGCGAGGTACTGCCGGACGACCTCCTCGTTCTGCCAGATGACCTCCAGGGACCCGGCGTGCTGGATCAGCCCCTTCTCCATGATATACCCTCGGTCCGCCAGCTGGCGGCAGAATTTGAGGTTCTGGTCGGCCAGCAGGATGGTCACCCCTCCCGCGCGGATCTCCCGGAGGACGTCGACGAGGTGCCTCACCACGAGCGGCGCCAGCCCCTCCACCGGCTCGTCCAGCAGGAGCAGGTCGGGGCTCCGCATCAGTGCCCGGCCGATGGCGAGCATCTTCTGCTCGCCGCCGCTGAGGTGGTTCCCCCGGCTCCCCCGGAGCTGCCGCAGGACGGGGAACAGATCATACACCCGCTCGGTCGTCCACCGGCCGTCCTGTCCCCCCGCGGTCCGCTGCGCGATCACCAGATTCTCCTCGACGGTCAAGTCCGGGAAGATGCGCCGGTCGTCGGGGACATAGCCGATCCCGAGTCGCGCGATCTCGAAGGGCTGCCGGCCGGCGACCTCTCTCCCCTTGAACCGGATGCTGCCCGAGCGGGACGGGGTGAGCCCCATGATGCACCGCAGGGTCGTCGTCTTCCCGGCTCCGTTCCGCCCCAGGAGGCAGACAATCTCTCCCTCCCCCACCGTGAGCGAGATGCCATGCACCACGACGCTTCCCCCGTAGCCCGCGACGAGGGTCTCGACCTGGAGGATCACGCCGCCCCCTCCTCCCCCAGGTAGGTCTCCCGCACTTCGCGGTTCTCCCGGATCGCGGCAGGGGGTCCGTCGGCGAGGATGCGCCCCCGGTTCATGACGACGATCCGCTCGGCCAGGGAGAAGACCACGTCCATGTCGTGCTCGACGATGACGAAGGTCGTCCTCCGCTGCGCCGACAGCTTCCGGATGAGCTCCAGGACCACCGTCCGCTCCACCGGGTTCATCCCCGAAGACGGCTCGTCGAGCAGGCAGAGGGCGGGCGCCGTTGCCACTGCGAGCCCCAGCTCCAGGCGCCGCTGGTCGCCGTGCGCGAGGGTCCCGGCCTGCCGGTCCCGCTCCTCCCACAGGTCCACGTCCCGCAGGAGCCGCTCGGCCTCCTCGAGGGCGTCCGCGTGAGCCGCGACCGTCGAGAAGGGCTGGACGGTCTTCCCCAGGCGGGCCAGGACGGGCAGGAGGATATTCTGCCGGACCGTCAGTCGGGGGAAGATGTTCATGACCTGAAAGGACCGGGCGAGGCCGCGCCGGACCCGCTGGTGGACGGGGAGGGCAGTGATGTCCTCTCCCCGGAAGCGCACCCGGCCGGCATCGGCGGCGAGGGCGCCGCTCAGCAGGTTGATCAGCGTGGTCTTCCCCGCTCCATTCGGACCGATGACCGCCGTGAGCACCCCGGCCGCCAGGTGGAGGTCCACCCCGTCCACGGCCATGAGGCGGCCGAACGATTTCCGGAGGTCCGCGGTCTCGAGGAGCGCGCTCACCCGCGTCCCCCCGGACCCGCCCCGAAGCCCGGCCGGGCGGCCAGGGCGTCGGCCACGATGCTGGCCACGCCGCCGCGGAAGCCCATGACCAGGACCACCACGATGGTGCCGAGGACCAGCGGCCAGTACTCGGTGAACCGCACGATGAGATCCTTGATGGCGAAGAAGAGGAATGCGCCGACGATGGGTCCCGCGAACGTATGGATCCCCCCGAGCAGCGTGGCCAGGACCGGCTCGGCGGAGGCGCTCCAATGGGCGATGGGGGGCGTCACGGTGTTCTCCAGGGGGGGGAGGAGCGATCCGGCCAACCCCGCATAGAGGCCGGCGACGGTGAAGGCGATGAGGCGATAGGTCGCGACCGAGAGCCCCGCGAACGCGACCCGGCTCTCGCTGTCCCGGATCCCCTGCAGCGCGAGCCCGAGCGGCGAGCGGACCAGCCGGTACATGAGCAGGATGGCCAGGAGGGCGACCACCAAGACGAAGGTGTAGTAGCGCTCCATGGTCGAGAGGTCGAGGGTCACGAGCCCCGGCAGGTCGAGCGGGGCGCGCGGGATGCCCACCAGGCCGTCGTCCCCGCCCGTGAAATCCCGCCACTTCCACGCGATCGAGTAGATCATCATGCCGAAGGCCAGCGTGAGCATCGAGAAGTAGATCCGGGTGTGGCGGACCGAGAGGGCGCCCAGCAGGAGGGCCGCCAGCCCCGCCGCCGCAGAGCCGCCGAGCACGCCCAGCAACAGGGACGGGATCGCCAGCAGGATCTTGGCGCAGCCGTAGGCCCCGACCGCGAAGAAGCCGGCCTGCCCGAAGGAGAGCAGGCCCGTGTACCCGAAGAGGAGGTTGAAGCCGAGCGCGAAGAGGGAGAGGATCAGGATGTGGATCGTGACGTAGAGGAGGTACCGGCCGGCCACGAGCGGCAGCAGGAAGAGGGCCGCCGCCAGGAGGAGGGTCCAGGTCTGGGGGGAGCGTCCGAGCGTCGCGAGGGCACGGCGCGTCCGCTCACTCATCGCCTCACCGCGCGAAGAGGCCCTGCGGCCGGACCAGCAGGACCACCGCCATGATCACGAAGATGAAGAAGAGCTCGAAGACCGGGAAGAACAGCGTCCCGTAGGCAGAGAGGACGCCGACGAGCAGCGAGCTGACGAAGGCCCCCTTCAGGTTCCCTAGGCCCCCGATCACCGTGATGATGAACGCCTGGATGATCATCGCCGCTCCGATCCCCGGGGCCACTACGCGCACCGGCGTCCCCAGGGCCCCCCCGAGAGCCGCCAGGGCCGCCCCGACCATGAACACCCCCGAGAAGACCCGAGGGACGTTCACGCCGATCGCGTTGGCCATCTCCCGGTCCGACGCCGTCGCGCGGACGGTCCGCCCCCACCAGGTCCGCTCGAAGAGGAGCCAGAGGCCGACCGCCACGGCCAGGCCCACCGCGATGAGGAAGACGTTGTAGACCGGGAAGAGCCGCCCGGCCACGGGCCACGCCCCTTCCAGGAAAGGGGGGATGGGCGGGATCTTGAAGACGCCCCCCCAGATGAGCTTCACCGCGTCGTCCAGGATGAGAATGAAGCCGAAGGTCAGGAGGAGCTGGTAGGCGTGGTCAAGGTCGTAGATGCGGCGGAGGAACCCCCATTCCATCACGAGGCCCAGGAGGGCGACGCCGAGGAGGCTCAGGAGGGTCGCGAGCCAGAAGGGAAGTTCCAGCATCCCGTAGAAGGTGTAGGCGAGATACGCCCCCACCATGAACAGGCTCCCGTGGGCGAAGTTCAGGACGCCGAGGACACCAAAGATGATGGTGAGGCCGGCCGACAGGAGCCAGAGGTACATCGCCAGGGAGAGGCCGATGAGACCCTGAAAGAGAATGGTGTCCATAGGCGTGGAAGGCGGGGGCCCCCGCCCACCCGTTCCCCCGAAGGGAGACGGGGGGGCAGGAGCCCCGACCGAACGCGTTACTTCGTCGCCGCGACAGGTGTGAAGGGGGGATACCGATAGTAGTCTTTAGCCGGGACGACCTTCAGGTCGCCGAGGACCGCGATCGGGTACTTCGGGTCCCATACGACGCGACCGGCGGGGACATTATAGACGAACTGGTGATCCTCCTCCCGGAAGACCCGAAGGCCGGCGGGCGTCTGGATCTGCATCCCCTTCAGCGCCTCCAGGACCTTCGGCGTCTCCAGGCTCTTCGCCTTCTCCACCGCGGCCTTCGCGATGTAGATCGCCGAGTAGGTCGTTTCCGCGGAATAGTTGGGGAGCCGCCCCCACCGCTTGTCGAAGCGCTCGTTGAACGCCTTGTTCTCCGGTGTGTCGGGCCAGTTGTGGATGTAGCGGGCGGTGGCCCAGAGCTTGCCCTTGAACTTGTCCTGCTGGACCTCCCGCGTGATCCCCTCCAGCACGTCCACGGACCCACCCATCCCCTGGAACCAGACCTGGATCTTGTCAAACACACCCTGGAGCAGCGCCTGCCGGAGGAGCATCACCGCCTCCCCGGCCCACGGGGTGGCGATGATCGCGTCGGGCTTCTGCGCCATCACGGCCGCGATGTGGGGGGAGAAATCCATGGTCCAGAATGGCGCCCAGGCTGCCGCCACGAACTCGGCGTCCGGCCGGAACTTCTTCATGGTCTCCTTGAAGAGGTTCCAGGTTGAATAACCGTACTCGTAGTCGGCGCCGATCGTGGCGAAGCGCTTGATCTCCGGCCGGTCCTTGAAGACCCACGCGGCCAGAGATTCCTGGTACACCGGGACACTCACCCGGACGATCTCCTGGATCCCCTTCTGCGCCACCAGCTCCTCGGTGAGACGGTGCGTGGCGGCATGGGTGAAGAAGTGGATCCGCTTCAGCTCGGGGAGGACCGGGCCGATGGCCATGGCGGAGCCGCTCGAATCCACCCCGACCAGGAAGTGGGCGCCCCACTCGGTTACCAGGTAGCGGGCGTTCTTCACCGCCGAGGCTGGCTTCAGCTCCTCGTCCACGAACTTCATCTCGAGCTTGCAGCCAAGAACGCCGCCCGCGGCGTTGATCTCCTCCACGGCCATCGTGGCGCCCATCTGGATCTGGCGGCCGTAGTCGGCGTGGGCGCCGGACGAGGAGCCCTGGACGCCCACCCGGATCACCGGGACTCCCAGGGCGCACTGGGCATCCGCCCCCGGTGGGGTCACGAAGGGAACCAGAAGGGCAAGGCCCGAAACCCCAGCCAGGATCCATCGCCGCCTCTTCATCGCACTCCTCCTTCCTTCAAGGATGGCACGTTGTCGGCGCAGATCCCCGACCTGTGAGGGGGCGGTCCGGCAGAGGCCGGGACCGGGCGACGGGTCCCCCCTGATCTGTGGAACGCACTCAGCCGGGGAAGAACGGGGTCCGGGAAATGCCCGTCCCTTATATCCGGCGGGCGCGGGTGCTGTCAAGGGTCGCTGCCCCACCGGGCCAGCGCTCCAGGCAGGTCCTCGCAGCGCATCAGGAGGGCATCCTCGGTGGGGTGGCTGTAGTAGCGCTTCCGCCGCCCTGCCACCGCGAACCCCCAGCGCGCGTACAGGGCCTGGGCCCGCGCGTTGCTCTCCCGCACCTCCAGGAGCGCCACGCGGGCGCCCCGGACCACCGCCGCCTCGAGCCCCACCCGCAGGAGGGCGTCCCCGATGCCCTGCCCTCGGTCCGCCGGCGCCACGGCAATATTATTCACGTGGAACTCCCCTGCCACCAGCCAGGTGAAGAGGTAGCCCACCACCCGCGCTCCCCGCCGGGCCACCCAGGCGAAGCCCGTGCCGGCCTGCGCCAGCTCCCAGCGGAACATCTCCTCCGTCCACGGGGCGGCGAAGGAAGCCGCCTCGATCGCCAGGATCGCGGGCAGGTCCTCCTCGCTGACGACGGTGATGGCAAGGTCGCTGGCGGCGCGCGAGGATCTCATGGCCGCCCTTCGCGCCGGGCCTTGAGCTTCAGCTCCGCCTCCGCCAGGCGCAGGTAACGGGGGACGAGCCGATCCACATCCTCCGCCTCGCCCCGCAGAAGCCGGGCCCGCCCCCGCGCCGCGACCACCGCCGGGCTTGCCCCCGCGCGGCCCGGGGGCGGAAAGAGGGCCCTTCCCCTCAGCCGGAGGCGGAGGGCGTCGCCGTATGCTGCCACGCCGTCCCCGACGAAGACGGTGGGGCCCGTGATCTTTGGGAGCAGGACCTCCAGCGGGCACACGGCGTCCTCCAGCAGGCGGACCGGCTCCCCCTCCTCCAGCGCAAAGAGGGCGCAGTAGACCTCCCCCTTCCGGGCGTCCAGGAGGGGGCAGACCGGGTGGGGACAGAAGGGGAGGATCGCGGCCAGGGCCTCGAGCGTCGGGACCGCGGCCAGGGGCTTGCCGGTGGCGAGGGCGAGGCCCTTGACCGTCGCCAGCCCGATCCGGAGGCCGGTGAACGAGCCCGGGCCGATGCTGATCGCGTATCCGTCCACCTGCTCAGGGCTGAGGTCGGCTACGGCCAGGAGCCGGTCGAGGGCCGGGAGCAGCCGCTCCCCGTAGCCTGCGGTCACGCTCAGGGTCACCTCGGCCAGGACCCCTTCGGGGCCCACGATGGCGACCCCCCCCTGGCCGGTCGCGGTCTCGACGCCCAGGATCCGCATCCTACGCCGCCCCGCCCGCGCTCCCCCGCAATCCCAGGTCGTCCGCGACCGCCCGCATCGCCTCGATGACGAACTGGATGTGCTCGTCCAGGGCAACCCCCAGCCCCTCCGCTCCCGTCACGATGTCCTCCCGCTTCACGTTCCGGGCGAACGCCTTGTCCTTCATCCGCTTCTTCACGGAGGAGGCTTCCAGGTCCAGGATGCTCTTGCTGGGCCGGATGAGGGCAGCCGCCGTGAGGAAGCCGCACAGTTCGTCCACGGCGAAGAGCGTCTTCATGAGGGGGGTCGTCCGGGGGATCCCCAGATACTCGGCGTGGGACAGGATGGCCGTGACGACCTCCTCGGACACGCCCCGGGCCCGCAGGATCTCCGCTCCCCGGGTGGGATGGTCCTTCGGGTCCGGCCATTTCTCGTAGTCGAAGTCGTGGAGAAGCCCGACGGTCGCCCAGACGTCTTCGTCCGTCCCGAATCGCCGGGCGTAGGCCCGCATCGCCGCCTCTACCGCGAGGGCGTGGCGGATGAGGCTCTCGCCCCGGGTGTACTCCGTGAGCAGTGCCCACGCCTCCTCCCGGGTCATCTGTACCTCCCCTCAGGGGTGCGGGGCCGGGACCGGCGCCGCGGCGGCGCCCGGGACCCGCACGGTCGCGAGGAACAGGGCCGTTCCGACCAGGGCCACGAGGCCGCTCAGCCGGAAGAGCGTTCCGAGGGCCAGGCGCTCCGCGAGCAATCCCGCGAGACCGTTGCCCAGGAGCCCCGCCACCCCGAAGGCGACGGCGGCGTAGAGGGCCTGCCCGCTCGCCCGAAGGGCGGGAGGGACCTCGCTGTCCACCAGGTGCACCGAGGCCAGGTAGGTGACGCCGAAGGTCAGGCCGTGCAGGGCCTGGATCAGGACGAGCAGCGCCGGATGCGCCGTGAGCGTCACCGCGACCCAGCGGACGGCCGTCGCCCCGAACCCCAGGGCGAGGAGGAGCCGGAGAGGGATCCGCCGGAGGAGAAGGGGCCACGCCAGCATCACGGCCACCTCGGCTGCCACGCCGACCGCCCACGCCACCCCCGCCAGGCCCTCGCCGATGCCCAGTTCCCGGAGGTACAGCGTGAAGAAGGTGATGTGAGTCCCGCCGCTCACGCGGACCAGGAAGGAGGCGGCCAGGAACCAGCAGAGGGCGCGGTTCCGGAACAGGTCCGCCCAGGCCTCCTGGAGCCGCGCCCCCCGAAGGGTCGGCTCCGGGAGGGGACCGGCGGTGGCGGCCGCGGCGGCCAGGAGCGCCACCGTCCCGCCCAGCAGGATGACCCCGGGGCCCGCCGCCTCCAGGGCGAACCCCGCGGCCAGGGCGGCGGCGATGTAGCCGAGAGAGCCAAAGACCCGGAGGTGCCCGAAGCGCTCCCGCCCCCCCGCGAGGAGGGAGAAGGCCATGGCGTTGGCAAAGGGGATGAGTGGGCTCTTGATGGCGGCGTACGCCGCCATCACGGCCGCCAGCGCCCAGACGGGCCCCGGCAGGGAGAAGGCCGCGAAGGCCAGGACCGTCCCCGTCGCGGCCACTCGGAAGAGCCGCCGAGCGACCCCCCGCGCCTCCGCCAGGGCGGTGAAGCCGAAGGGGACCGTGGCCTGGATGCCAGGGAGGAGGGCCAGGAGGCCGCCGATCGCCGCGGGAGAGAGACCCCGGTCCCGGAAAAAGACCGGCAGGAAGGGCTCGGTTACGCCGATCGCGGCGAAGTAGCAAAAGTAGAAGGTCCGGAGCGTCCGTTCCCCGCCCACCCCACCCCCTCAGCCCGCTGCCGCCTCCGCCACAGCCAGCGCCGCTTCCCCCAGAATGGTCGCGTAGGGGAGGTGCAGCCCCCGCCGCGCCCCCTCCCCCGCCAGGTAGCCCACCAGGTCTGGCAACTCCGTCCGCCGCCCCCGCTCCAGGTCCACCAGCGTGGACACCTTCAGGGCCTTCGCCCCCGCATCCTCCCAGGCCCGCCCCCGTTCGGCGAGCAGCTTCACCCCCTCCTCGGTCGGCAGGCGGCAGAGGGTCGCGACCCGCAGTCCGGGGAAGTCCTCCCAGGGGACGCGAGCGGCTTCGGCCAGGGCCTGGACCTCGCGGCAGAGGGCGAGAAACAGGGCGCCGAGCGTCGGCTGCTGGTAGAGGCGGTAGAGGGGGAGCCGGCTCAAGACTCCCAGCGTCGCCCCCGGGACCATGATGCCGAACTTCGCCCAGGTGGCGGCCACGATGTTCCGGAGGGTCTCCGCCTTCAGCCCTGCCTCCCGGAAGGCGGCCGCCACCGCCTCCAGTCGGCCCGTCATCCGGCCATCCAGCTCCCCGAAGGTGGTGCACGCCGGGCTCGTCCAGAGCACCCGCCCGGGGGCCAGGAGCGTCGCCCCCTCGAGGCTCATGGCCCCCAGGACCCCCTCTTCCCCGAAGACCGCAGCCAGGGCGGCGTCCTTCGTGACCCCGTTCTGCACGGAGCAGACGGCGCCGAGCGTCCCGCGGAGGGAGGCGAGGGCCGGCAGCGTCTCGGCCGTGTGGTAGGTCTTGACCGCGAGCAGAAGAAGGTCAGTCCCGGGGAGCTCTGCCGGGCTCGTCGTGACCCGGACCCCCCGGACCGGCTCCGCCGCCCCCTCCCCTCGCTCCACCGTGATGCCGCCGGCCGCGATGGCTGCCGCCGCGTGGGGGCGCGCGAGCAGGCTCACCCGATGGCCGGCGAGCGCCAGGCGCGCCGCGTAGAGGCTCCCCAGGGCCCCCGCCCCAACCACCGCGATGCGCATCGAGCCGCCGCCTCCGCGTCAGAGGTCCCCGCCCCCCTCCCGCAGGCGCTCCCAGAAGCTCACCCCCTCGGGCGAGGGCTGCGCTCCCTCCGGGGCCGCCTCCGCGACCATCTCCGTGAAGAACCGATCGTAGACGGTGGCCCGCTCGTGCCGGAGGGGGCTCGGGCAGTAGCAGGCCTCGGTCCAGTGGACCTCCTCCCCCACGCACACCGCCCGGCGCATGCTGGCGACGATCTCCGGCCCGTCGGGCCGCTGCCGCGCCACGGTCCCGTCGGTGAGGAGGCGGTACAACTCCGCCGCTACCCCGGGCCGCAGGCGCGCCCGTACGCGGTACACCATGGTGCCTCCGTGCTGCCCCGGCCCGAGGGATTATAGCGGAGCGGGGCGGGGATGGGCCAGGGTGTGTGGGCTTTTCTAGCTTGACCCTGAAAGCGGAGCCATTTGATAATAGCAATGTCCGGCGAAAGTGGCCCTGACCCTCCCGCACGGCCCGCGCTCGGGGTAGGAGCCAGCACAGGGCACCGGGTATCCTGTCGCGGCCGCTCCGTCGAGGGCCCCCCACGGTCCCCCGCTCCCCGGCTCGACCTCCCGGCTGCGGAGGGCCGCCCCGGCATCCGGGCCCGGCGGAGCGGCGCGCCGGGCGGGGGAACCGCGCAACCCGCACGTGAGAGGAGATGCGAACGATGGCCTACGAATGGAAACTCAAGACGCGGCCCTACTCGGATGATGAGGCGAAGAAACTCCTCACCAGCGTGATCAGCCCCGAGACGACCGACTGGCACTACAACACGCACCACAAGGGCTACGTCACCGCCCTGAACAACATCGAGAAGGGCCTGGAGGGCGCCGACCGGGCGGCGGCCAATGGCAACTACAGCATCATCGGCGAGCTGAAGCGGCGTCTCACCTGGAACCACTCCGGGACGCTGCTCCACGACGTCTACTGGGAGGTCATGGGGGGCGACGGGGACCCGAAGAAGGGCCCCGACGTGCTGCGGGCCGTCGAGAAGGAGTTCGGCACCTTCGACGCCTGGAAGGCGGACTTCAAGGCCACGGCCATCTCTGCGAAGCTCTCCGGGTGGGCCCTCCTGGCCCACGACAGCCTCCTGTCCGGACGGCTCCTCAATGTTCTCGTGGATGAGCACCAGTACGGCGCCATCTGGGGGGGGATCCCGCTCATCGCCTGCGATGTCTTCGAACACGCCTACTACCACAAGGACGGACCGGGGCGGGCGAAATACATTGACAACTTCATCGCGCACCTGCACTGGGGGAGGATCAACGACCGCTTCCGGAAGCTCACCCGGTAGGACGGAGCCCGGCCCGGGGCGGGCCCGGCGGGTCCTGGCTTTCGCCTGCGCCCTGGCGCTCGGTGCCTGCGGCGCGGAACCGAAGGCGCCGGGGGGTGGGGACGGCGATGCCAGCCGGGGGAAACAGGTCTACCTGGCCCAGTGCATCGCCTGCCATAACCCGGACCCCTCGAAGGCGGGTCCGCTCGGTCCCGCCATCCAGGGCTCCTCCCGGGAGCTGCTGGAGGCGCGGATCCTCCGGGGGACCTACCCCCCGGGCTACAGGCGCAAGAGCCCGACCACCCTCATGCAGCCGATGCCGAACCTGGCCTCGGCGATCCCCGATCTGGAAGCGTTCCTCAAATAAAGCGCAAGGGCCGGCTCCCGCCGCGCCGGGCGGGAGCCGGCCCCCTCCTGATCCACTGCCCACCGCTAAAAGAAGACTTCAAAGAGCAGGGAGAAGATCGCAGCGAGGATGAACCCCGCCCACAGGGTCCCCTTGATGGTCCCGAGGGGCTTCTTGGTCGGCCCCGCCGTCCCGAAGAGGGCGTTCTCCTCGATCAGGAGGATGATGGCCGCAGAGACCAGGGCCATGCCGATTTTGCCTCCGCGCGTGAACGTCCCTGCGAGCCCTGGGAGGTGGCTCGCCGCCCCCATGTAGAAGAGCATCGGGATCGAGAAGACCACGTTGGTCCGCGAGGCGAACCCGGCCCGCTGCCCGGCAGCAGCCGCCGCCGGATTGGCCGGCTTGCCCGCGGCGGTGCCCACGGCATTCGCGATCACGATCTTCTGCTTCGGCCAGATCACGAACCAGACGTTAGCCCACATGAAGGAGCCCAGCACCCCTCCGAGCACGATCGCCCATCCATAGGAGGTCTGCATGAAATTCCGAAACCCGCCGAGCTGGGACATCCGATGGAGGAGGATGAGCCACCCGGAGAAGAACGTCACCATGGCGCCCCAGCGAAACCACCAGAGCGCCCGCGGCACCAGCTTCTGGATGGCGCCGCTCCGGACCGCCGGCTCCGTCTCGGCGAAGAAGGGGGTCTGGACGAAGTTGAAGTAGTAGAGCAGGCCGATCCAGACCACCCCGGACAGGAAGTGGATCCACCGGAGGAGAAAAAGCCAGCCGTCAAAGCTGAGCAACGCCATGGTTTCCTCCCCTCGCGTAGTCGAGACCCCGTAGTGTCCCGATTCCGTGTGCCGCGGCGCCTACCCCTTGGCCTCTAGCGCCACGTACACGTACGCATCCCCCCGCTTGATCAGGAGGAGGTTCACCTCCCCCCTTTCCATCTTCAGGGCCCGGCGGTACTCTCCCAGCGCGCGGACCTCCGTCCGGTTCACCTCCGCCACCAGGTCCCCCACCCGAAGGCCCGCCGCAGCCGCCGGCCCCCCCTCCTGGACCTCGGCCACCACCAGCCCCTCCTCCTCCTTCACCTTGAACTTCTTGGCCTTCTCGCCGTCGAGCTCTTCCACGATCAGTCCCAGCGCCGCCTCCGCTCGAGGCGCCGGCACCGGCGCCTCGGCCGCGGCCTGCCGGAACTCCGCGACCGTCACCGTGAGGGTGCGGAGCGCGCCCTCCCGCAGCAGCTCCACCTCCGCCGCCGTCCCCACGGCGGTCAGGCTCACCGCGCGCTGGAGCGCCGCCACGTCCTTTACGGGGATGCCGTTGAACCCCAGGATGAGGTCCCCGCGGCGGACCCCTGCCGTCTCGGCCGGCAGCCCGGGCATGACGTTATTCACCAGCACTCCTTCGGTCTCCTTCTTCCCGAGCGCCCGGGCCACCGCCGGTGTCATGTTCTGTACCCCGACGCCCAGGAAGCCCCACGCCACCCGGCCCTTCTCCTTGAGTGCCGGCAGGACGGTCTTGACCAGGTTGACCGGAATGGCGAAGCCGATGCTCCGGTTGGGGATGACGGCCGTGTTGATCCCGATCACCTCGCCCCGGATGTTCACCAGGGGGCCGCCGGAGTTGCCGGGATTGATGGCGGCGTCGGTCTGAATGAAGTCGTCGAAGGGGCCGCTCCCCCCCATCCCCCGCCCCTTCCGGCTGACGAGGCCAATGGTGACGGTGGCCTCCAGGCCGAAGGGGTTGCCCACCGCCAGCACCAGCTCGCCGATCTCGACGGCGTCCGAGTTGCCCAGCGGAAGGGTCGGGAACGAGCCGCCGTCCACCTTGAGGAGCGCCAGGTCGCTCCGGCCGTCCTTCCCGACGACCTTCGCCGTCAGGCGCCGGCCGTCGAAGAGGCGAACCTCCACCTCCCCTCCCTCGGCCACCACGTGGTTGTTGGTGACCAGGAAGCCGTCGGCGCTGACGAAGAACCCGGTCCCCACCCGGGGCCGGTCCTCCGGCGGAGCGGGGGACTGTTCCGGGGTCGGCCGCTCGGCGACCGGGCCGTTGGTCACGCCGATCCGGACCACGGCCGGACGGACCTGGCGGACCAGGCCGGTGAGCGCCAGGTTGAGGCCGCGCAGGTCCGGCGGAGCCTGCCCCGCCCCCGCCCCCTCCGTGAAGAGGGGCGCGGCGGACGCTCCCGGCCGCAGGAGCGCCACCCCCAGGAGGGCGGCGACCACAACCATCGGGAGCCTCAGCGGGGAGTGGGAGCGTATCGGCGTCCGCATCGGAACGCATCCTCCTTCGGTGGAAAAGTGCTCGAGGTCTTTCTCGCGGACGATAGCACAGGGAGGATGGCGCTACAAGGGGCGGGCGGCGTGCCACGCGCGCAGGAGTGCCCGCGAATGGTGGCCCATGGCGCGCACCGTGAGTCGTCGCTCCCGGGGACCCACGAACGCCAGCGCCACCTCCACCCGGTCGGGCGGCAGGGCCGGCCCGGCCCGGTCCGCCCACTCCAGGACCGCCACCCCCGGCCCGCCGCACACCTCCTCCCAGCCGAGTTCCGCCCACTCCTCGGCCGAGCGGATGCGGTACAGGTCCCAGTGGAAGAGCGGGAGGCGGCCGGCGTACTCGTGCAGGAGCGTGAAGGTGGGGCTCCGGACCTGCTGGGTGCGCCCGACGCCGAGCCCTCGCGCCAGCCCCTGGACGAACACCGTCTTGCCCGACCCGAGGGGCCCCCGCAGACAGATGACGGTGCCGGGTGTCGCCAGGCGGCCGAGGGCCGCAGCCGCGGCGCGGGTGGCCGCGGGCGAGCGAGAGCGGAAGGAGGAGGGGGCGGCCTTCATTCGACGGACGCGTGAGGAGGTCGCCTGCGTGAATGGGGGTCAGACTGGAATTTCTACTTTCGGTTCCAGCCTTGTCTTCGGTCTCCCGGCCTTCCCGGGCCGTACCCGCCGTGACAGCAGAGCTTCGATCTCGTCTTTGAAGCGCTCGGTTCCTAGGACTCGGCACTGGTTCACGGTCTCCCGGATCTCCTGCAGCCACGCCGGATCCAACCGATCACGGACGAGCCCCCAATAGGCCTGGTGGCGCGCTTCGTGGGTAGTCCCCAAAGCCAGATACGCTGAATGGTCGGTAATCAAGGGATTGCTCTTCCCGAGGGCATGCCAGTGGTAGCTGGACCATGGGTAGTCTGCAGGATCGGCTACCAGCTTGGAGCGCACCGGGTTGAGCTCAATATACCGGGAGCACACGAGCAAGTATGTTTCTGACTCGACGACGCTGGCCTTATAGCGGCCTTCCCAGAGCGTCCCCGACCGCCGGTAGGTCGCGTTGATGTATCGCACATACCGGCGACCAATGGACTGGATCACCTTGGCAATGGCATTCGTCCGACACGGGGTCATTAGCAGGTGCACGTGATTCGTCATGAGCACATACGCATGGACCTCGCAGTCATGGGTGGTGGTAGCCGCGGTGAGACATTCCAGATAAAACCGGAAGTCGTCCTCGGTAAAGAATGTCGGCTGTCGGTTGTTGCCCCGTTGAATCACATGCTGCGGGACACCAATCACGGAATAGCGTGGAGGCCTCGGCACCGATCCCTCCATGGGTCCTAGGGAGTGGTCCGGAGGACGCTATGACCGACGAGGAAATTCTAGTCTGACCCCTATTTCCCCTTCAGCCGACGGATCGCCTCCGGCAGACGCGTGAGGAGGTCGCCCGCGAGCATGGCCTCGGCCGTGAGGGCTTCGGCGGCCAGGTCCCCCGCCAGCCCGTGCAGATACACGCCGGCTCGCACCTTCAGGTCCAGGTCTCCCCCCTGGGCGATGAGGCCGGCCAGGACCCCCGTGAGCACGTCGCCGGCGCCGGCGGTGGCCATGCCGGGATTGCCAGTCGGGCTGATGGCGACCTGGCCCTTGGGATTGGCCACGACCGTGCGCGCCCCTTTGAGCACCAGGGTGAGGTTGTAGGTCTGCGCGACCTTCTGGGCGATGGGGATCCGCTGGTCCTGGACCTCCTGGGGGCCCACCGTGAGGAGGCGGGCCAGCTCGCCGGGGTGCGGGGTGAGGAGGAGGGGGGCGGTGACCTTCCCCAGGGCTTCCAGCCGGTGGGCCAGAGCGTTGACGCCGTCGGCATCCACGACCAGGGGGAGGCGGGCGGCGGCGATGAGATCCCAGACGAGGGCGACTGTGCTGGGATGCGTGGAGAGCCCCGGCCCCAGCGCCACGGCCGCCTTCCCTTCCAGCAAGGGGAGGAGCCGGTCCAGGGCGGCACGGGAGAGCGTCCGCTCCTCCGTCTCCGGGAGAGGAACCGTCATGACTTCGGTCAGCTTGGCCTCCATCGCGTCGTTCAGGCTCTCGGGGAGGGCGAGCGTCACCAGCCCGGCCCCGCTCCGGAGGGCGCCCAGACTGCAGAGGGCCGCCGCGCCGGACTTGCCGACCGAGCCGGCCACCACCAGGACATGGCCGTAAGTCCCCTTGTGCGCGTTCGGGTCGCGGGGCGGGAAGGCCGCCGCCATGTCCGCCGCCTCCAGGACCTCCACCGGGAGGCCCGGATCGCGCAGGAGGGGAGCGGGCATGCCGATGTCCGCCACCACCACCTCCCCCGCGGCCGCGGCGGCCGGGTACAGGAACAGGCTCCGCTTCGGGAGGGCGAAGGTGATGGTGCAGGCAGCCCGGACGTGCGGGCCCCGCAGGATCCCGTCGTCCGACGCGAGGCCGGACGGGAGATCCAGGGCCACCACGGGCTGGCCGACCTCGTTCATGGCGGCGATGACGCCGGCCGCGACGCCCTTGGCAGCGCCCGTGAGCCCCGTCCCCAGGAGGGCGTCCAGGAGGAGATCGCTGGCGGCCATCGCCTCGCGCGCGCCCGCCACCTCCTCCGCCGTCTCCACGGGGAGAATCGACAGCCCTGTCTTCTCCAGGATCTGGAGGTTGAGCCGGGGGTCGCCGGCGATCTCGCTCCGCTTCGCACAGAGGAGGACCCGCACCGCCGCCCCCCGGTTGTGAAGGTGCCGGGCCGCGACGAACCCGTCCCCCCCGTTGTTCCCCTTGCCGCAGCAGACGAGGATGCGCTTCCCCCCGAGCGGCCCGAAGCGCCGCTCCACCTCCGCCGCTACGGCCGCGCCCGCGTTCTCCATCAGGAGGAGCGACGGCACCCCGTACTCGTCCGTGGCCCGGCGGTCCAGCTCCCGCATCTCCTTGGCCGTCACAACCTTCATGCGCCCCTCAATCCGTGGCAACCACGAAGGCGAGGGCGTACTCCCCCTCGTGGGCCAGCGAGAGATGGGTCTGTCGCACGCCGAGGGCGGCTGCCCGGGACGCCGCGGCCCCGCGCAGGACGAGCCGGGGTACCTCCGCCCCGCCCCCCGCCACCTCCATTTCCCGCCAGCGGACCCCGGCCCCCCAGCCGATCCGCAGGGCCTTGAGGCAGGCCTCCTTGGCAGCGAACCGGGCGGCCAGGTGGGGGGCAGGATCCGCCCGGCGGCGGCAATCCGCCACCTCCGCCTCTGTGAAGAGGCGGTCGAGCAACCGGTCCCGCCGCGTGATGGCCTGACGCAGGCGGGGGACCGAGACCAAGTCGGTCCCGACCCCGATGATCACGAGCGGGGCTCCGCGAGGACCACCTCCCCGGTCCCCGGGGTGACCTCCCAGGTGAGGCCCGGGCGCCGGGAGCCGGACAGGTTCGCCACCTCCAGGCGGAGGAAGCGGGTCGTGGGGGAGAGGCCGGCCCGGGGGAAGGCCGCCAGGAACGCGGCCCCCGTGACCCCTTTCATCCCCTCCCCGCGGGTGAGGGCCACCGCTTCTTCCTGCAAGGCCTCCGGAATGGTCCCCCGCACCCGCCCGCCGGTGTCATCCACGAGGGCCAGGCTTCCGGCCGGATCGGCCAGGAAGGCCTCGCGCAGGCCGGCGCGCGCCATGTGGACCCGGATCTCCACGTAGAGGTAGCTGCCGTGATCGAAGCGCGCCGGCCAGTCCGTCCCCTTGCCCAGGGCGGTGGCCCTGAGGGCCACGAGGGCCGGGGTCTGCAGCGTCGCCTGCACCTGGGTTTCTCCGAGCTCCGCGCTCCGGGTCAGGGCGTACCAGAGCTCGAGACTCCGCTCGACCGGGGAGGCCGAGGGGACCGGCGTGGGCGAAGCCGGGAGGGGGCCGGAGACGATCGGGGCGGCTGCACCGGGAGGGGCGGGGCTGGTCAGGACCCCGATGGGAGGCTCTCCCTTCCGGACCGACCCCCACCACAGCAGCCCACCGCCCGCCCCGGCCAGGAGGAGGACCGCTGCAATCAGGAGGCGCCGGCGGCGGCGCGCGGCCGCCGTTTGCCGGTGGCCCTCCTCCTCCCGCCGGCGCTGGAGCTCCGACGGGGGCAACCACTCCACGTACCGGATCTCGGGCATGCCGTCCTCAGAAGCGAGCGACCGCCACGCGGCGGCTCATGAGGTAGCGGGCCAGGTCTTCATCGAGCGGGACCCGGGTCAGCAGGATGCGCACCCCGTCGCCGGCCCCGCCCCCCGGCAATCGCAGGACAAACCCAGGTACCAACACCCGGAGGTTGCTCTTCGGGGGCTCGAAGCCCCGCCAGAAGGTCTCCTCCTGGTAGGGAACCTCCAACCCGTCGAGGAGCCGGCGGATCGTCTCCTCCGGCCCCTCCTCCCGCAGGAGCACGACCCGGTAGCCGGCCTGGCGGAGGCGGCGGAGGACACCTTCCGGGATCCCGGCCAGATCCAGGGCGATCGCTCCGGACGGACGTCGCAGCAGACGGCTCACGGTGGCCTCCACCCGGACCCCTGCCGAAGGGTCCTCGAACACGGTGAGCCGGACCGAGCGCTCCGGGACCTCCCCGAGAAGCTCCAGCAGGGAATCCACCAGACGCTCCCTACTGGAGGCGTCGAGCGCCCGGGGGGGCGGCACGGTCGGGAAGGGGGCGGGGGTGGGAGGGACCTCGCCCCTGCCCACGAACAGGTCGCTCACCCAGATGCCGCGTCGGAAGGCATAGGTCTTGATGGGCTCCGGGATCAGCAGGCGGGGATCCCGGACCAGATTCACCACGTTGACCTGCCCCGTGAGGAGGCTCTCGTCCCGCTGGAGAATGACCCAGTCCCCCCGCAGCGTCACCCGCGCCTTGTCACCGATCTCGACGACCGTATCCCGGCGCACCGAGTAGTAGCGGCTGCGCGCCAGAACGGCCTGAATCGCCTCCGCGAGCCCCTGCCCCTCCCCCAGGGAGACCACGCCCATTTCGGGGTGCTGCTCCTCCAGCAGGCGGGCGACGTCCGGCGGGAGGGCCGCGGGGACGTCGAGGAGCAGGCGCCGGTCGGGCGCGAGCGTGAGCAGGGGGATCGCGTCCAGGTTGATCCGGATCTCCGTCTCCGGCCCGAGGGAAAGGTCCAGGTGGCCCGAGGCCAGGTAGGGCTCCTGGAGCGCCGCGAAGAGGCCGCGGAGCGACCCCTCCAGGGCAGTCAAGGTGACCTCCCGCTCCGGCGGCTCCAGGGGAGGAAGCGCTCCGGGCTTCCCGATGACGAAGGAGAGGCGGGCCGGTGGGGGGGGAGCGGCTACGGGGGGCGGAGGCACCGGGGCCGGTCGAGGGGCGGCCGGTCGGACCGCCCCCACCATCGCAGCAGCCTTCCGGACCGCCAGGCTGACCCGAACCAGGGGGACCTTCTGGGCCACCCCCTCCGGAGCGGCCGGAAGCCGCAGGCGGGTGCCCGCGGGGATCCGCCGGATGTCCGTGACGGCGGGATTCAACCGCTGGAAGGCGTCCAGGAACGGGATCGCCTCCAGCGGGCTCAGTCGGACTCCGGCCTGCTCCAGGACTCCCCAGAGGGAAGCGGGGGTCCCGAGCAGCACCTCCCGGGGGGCCGCATCCGCTCCCACAGAGAGGAGCCCCAGGAACCCCGGCAGAAGCCAGCGCCCGATCCCGCCTCGACCACGCCGGGCCACGCCCCCCTCACCCCCGCGCGCCGCGGATCCGCTCCACCATCTCCCGCACTGCCCGCTCCATGCCCACCAGGGCGGCGCGAGCCACGATGCTGTGGCCGATGTTCAGCTCTTCCACTTCCGGAATGGCCGCCACCGGCTCCACGTTCTCGTACGTCAAACCGTGCCCGGCCGAGACGGAAAGCCCCGCCCCGGCCGCGAAGCGGGCCGCCCGGATCAGGGCGGCCAGGGCCTCCCGCCCGGCCTCCCCCCGCCCCTCGGCGTACCGTCCCGTATGGAGCTCGACCAGGGAGGCTCCCACCGCCTTGGCCGCCTCCACCTGCGCTTCCTCCGGGGCGATGAAGAGGCTGACCGGAATGCCCGCGCCGTCGAGCCGCCCGACCACGGCCGTGAGGCGCGCCCGCTGCCCCACCACCTCCAGCCCGCCTTCGGTGGTAAGCTCCTGGCGCCGCTCCGGGACCAGCGTCACCAGATCGGGGCGGGCGGCGACGGCAATCCCCACCATCTCGTCGGTAGCCGCCATCTCCAGGTTGAGGCGCGTGCGGACCGTCTCCCGGAGCAGGCGGAGGTCCCGGTCCTGGATGTGCCGCCGGTCCTCCCGGAGGTGGACGATGATCCCCTCTGCCCCCGCGAGCTCTGCCAGGACGGCCGCCACCACCGGATCCGGCTCCCGGCCCCCTCGAGCCTGCCGGATGGTGGCGATGTGGTCTACATTGACGGCCAGGCGCGGAGCCCGCCGGGCCCCCGAACGGTCCATAGTCTTCCCGAAGGGCGGCGGCCCCAAAGGCGCTAGCCCCCGAGTTCCTTTTCGATCACCGCGGCCACCGAGCGGGCCAGCGCCTCGATGCGCCCCTGGTCCTCCCCCTCCACCATCACCCGGACCACCGGCTCGGTCCCCGAGAACCGCACCAGGAGCCGGCCGCGCTCGTCCAGGGCCGCCTCGGCCTCGGCGAGGGCCCGCTTCACGTTCGGGAGGGTGTCCAGGGCGGTCCGGTGGGCCACCCGGACGTTCACCAGGACTTGCGGATAGACCGTCATGCACCGCCGCAGCGCCGAGAGGGGCTTGCCCTGCTGCTGGATGAGGAAGAGGACCTGCAGGGCGGTGATGAGCCCGTCCCCCGTGGAGTTGTGATCCAGGAAGATCACGTGGCCGGACTGCTCTCCGCCCAGGTTGTAGTTGCCCTTGAGCATTTCCTCCAGGACGTAGCGGTCCCCCACCGCCGTCCGGAGGAGCCGGATCCCGTGGGAAGCGAGAGCCTTGTCGAGCCCCACGTTGCTCATCACCGTGGCCACGACGGCATTCCCCCGGAGCGCCCCGCGCCGCTTCAGGTCCAGCGCGCACATGGCCAGAACCTGGTCCCCGTCCACCAGGGCACCCGTCTCGTCGGCCAGGATGACCCGGTCGGCGTCCCCGTCGTGGGCGAGCCCGACGTCGGCGTGGTGCTCCCGAACCGCCGCCTGCATCCCCTCCGGGTGGAGCGACCCGCAGTCCTCATTGATGTTGAAGCCGTCGGGGGCCACGTTCAGGGCGATGACCTCCGCCCCCATCTCGCGGAGGAGGGTCGGGGAGACTTTGTAGGCGGCCCCGTGCGCGCAGTCCACCACCACCCGCATCCCTTTGAACGTGGTCCCCTTCGGGATGGTCCGCTTCGCGAACTCGATGTAGCGGCCGCCCGCGTCCCCGATCCGGTAGGCCTTCCCCACCTCCCGGGCCCGAGGCCGGATGGCGTCGATCTCTCCCGAGAGGACCAGCTTCTCGACGCGCGCCTCCACCTCGTCGGGGAGCTTGAATCCGTCCCCGGAGAAAAACTTGATGCCGTTGTCGTCGAAGGGATTGTGCGACGCCGAGATGACCACTCCCGCGTCCGCGCGCAGGCTCCGGCTGATGAAAGCGATCCCGGGGGTGGGGAGGGGCCCGACCAGGAGGACGTCCACGCCCATGGAGCAGATACCGGAGGTGAGGGCGCATTCCAGCATGTACCCGGTCAGGCGGGTGTCCTTCCCGATGACGATACTGCTCTGTTGCCCGGGACGGCGCGTGAGGTAGGCCACGGCCCGACCGAGCTTCACGACGGTTTCGGGGGTCATCGGCTCTTCGTTCGCGAGGCCCCGGACCCCGTCGGTGCCGAACAGCTTCCCCACCTAAGTGCTTCCCTTTTTGATTGCCACCTCGACCCGCACCGTCTCCCCCTCGACGATCCGAATCCGGCGCCCGAAGGGCTCGATGGGCGCCCTCTCCTGAAAGTCCCGATCCCGCCCCTTGATGTCGATGGGCTGGGTGAAGGCGTGGCTGAGGCGCTTGAGATCCCCCTGCGGCCCGACCACCCGAACCTCCTTCGGGGTGACCCGGACCTCCCCCACGCTATACCCCTTGGCCGGATCCCCCCGGAACTTGGGGATGACCTCCAGGCGGCGCTCGTCCACCGCCTCCAGGACCAGCCGGACCCGACCAGGCGAGACGCTCAGGACATTGACCCCCCGTGGAACCTGGAACTGCTCCGGGCTCAGGTTCAGGATGTTGTCCCCCTCCTTCACGGCCCGGGTGAAGGTGTCCCGCAGGGTAACCTCATTGGGCGCCAGGCCCTGGACCAGGCTGCGGGGCCCCCGCACCTTCAGGGAGACGAACTCCACCGGCTCGTTGATCACCATCAGCGTACGGGGGATCTGCCCCACGTCCAGCGGAACGTTCAGCATGACCTCCGTCTTCTGCTCCCCCAGCACGACAACCCAGAGGGCCACGGCGAGGCCGAGGGAGACCACCTTCATGCCGAAATTATTGGCCAGCCAGGCCCGGAGGGCTCCGAACACCTGAAGTGCGCGCTGCATCGGTCCTCTTAGCGGGCCGCCTGCCGGATCGGCTCCGGCGCCCGCCGGGCCACCGCCGGCTCCAGGATTTCCTCCAGGCGGCGCCGCAGGCTCACCCCGTCGAACCCGCGTTCGATCTCCCCCTCCCGAACGACCGAGATGGTCCCCGTCTCCTCCGACACGACCACGGCCACGGCGTCCGTCTCTTCGGTGATGCCGATGGCCGCCCGGTGGCGGGTCCCCAGGTCCTTGCTGACGGCAGGGTTCAGGGTCAGGGGAAGGAAGCAGCCAGCCGAGGCGACCCGCCCCCGGTGAATGATGACCGCCCCGTCGTGCAGGGGGGAATTCGGGAAGAAGATGGTCTCCAGCAGGTGTCGGGTGAGGGCCGCGTCCACGTCCACCCCCACGTCCACGTAGTCGGCCAACCGCGTTTCCCGCTCGATCACCATCAGCGCCCCGACCTTCTTCGCCGACAGGCTGACGGCCGCCCGGACCAGCTCGTCGATGGTGTGGGCCTCGCCGTACCGGGAGAACGCCCGGAGGATAGCCGACCGCTGCCCGAAGTTGGCCAGCGCGCGCCGCAGCTCCGGCTGGAAGACGATGATAATCAGCAGGAACCAGTACACCAGCAGGCTCTGGAGGATCCAGTTCACCGTCAGCAGCCCGGCCCAGAAGGAGAAGCGCGCCGCCACGTAGACGAGGGCGAGCCCCAGGATCATCTCCAGGGCCTTGGTTCCCCGGAAGATGAGGAGAAGCTGGTAGCTGCCCACGGCCACGATCAGAATGTCCAGGACGTCAATGGGCCGGAACGCGCTCAGCAGCTCCCACATGGGGGGCAATCCTCCCCAAGATGGCGTCGCACATCCGCGCGACGCGGGCCATGGCTTTCACGTCGTGGACCCGGATCAGGGCGGCCCCACCGACGATGGCCAGCGCCACCGCCGCGGCCGTCCCCTCCAGCCGCTCCGTCACCGGCGTGCCTAGCACGGCCCCGATGAACGACTTCCGGGAGGGCCCCACCAGGAGGGGTCGCCCGAGTGCCGCCAGCTCCGGCAGGTGCCGCAGCAGGGTCAGGCTGTGCTCCACCGTCTTGCCGAACCCGATTCCGGGGTCCAGCAGGATCGCCTCCCGGGCGACTCCCGCCGCCGTGGCGACCGCGAGGCGCTCGGCCAGGAAGGCACGGACTTCGGCCACCACATCCCCGTAGACGGGGCGCTCCTGCATGGACCGGGGGGTCCCCTGCATGTGCATCAGGACGAGGCCGGCTCCGGCCTCCGCCACGACCGCGGGCAGGCCCGGGTCGAACCGGAGGGCCGAGATGTCATTCACGATGGCCGCCCCCGCTTGCAAGGCGCGGGCCGCCACGGTCGCCTTGGAGGTGTCCACCGAAAGGGGGACGGGGCAGCGCCCGGCCAGCCGGGCGAGGACGGGGCCGATCCGGCCCCACTCCTCCTCGGCGCTGACCGCCGCCGCCCCCGGCCGGGTGGACTCCCCTCCGATGTCGATGCAATCCGCTCCCTCTGCCGCCATCCGAAGCGCATGGTCCGCCGCGGCGTCCGGATCGAGGAACGCGCCGCCGTCAGAGAAGGAGTCGGGCGTCACGTTGAGGACTCCCACCAGGTGGGTCCGGCTGTCCAGGGCCAGCGCGCACCGGCGACAGGCGAAGGGGGCGGCCGGGACGAGGGGAGTCACGGGCGGCCTCGGGGGGGGCGGGGGAGCCCAGCAGGGACGGCCGGGGCCCGGGAG